>JBAZVD010000001.1:600000-854109 GCA_041661065.1 Candidatus Peribacteraceae bacterium | reverse complement strand
CGCCAACATCTCCACCTGCGGCGGCAGTGAGGTGAACTTGAACACGAACAGGTACCACTGCGGCAGCTGCGGCACTATCTGCCCCCATCCCAACCATGCCTACGGGATCTGCAGCAACGCTACGTGCGTCCTGGGCGGATGCATGGAGGGGTGGAGGAACCTGGACGGCAATGACGCCAACGGGTGCGAGGGGGCACCCCTGTAACGTATGACCCTCTGTCCCAAGCGGGAGAGGAAACTCTCCCGCTTTTGATCATTGTACGGTGAACGCCCCGTTCCCCGACATCGTGAGGGAGCTCCCCACGAGCGCGGTGCCCACCACGTCCGAGGTGCCGTTGCCCGAGAGGGTGAAGCCCGCGTCCCGCGCGTAGAAGATGCCGTGCAAGTCCAGGTTGCCGTTGCCCGTGATCTGCACGTTCTGCGTGGAGGTGCGTTCCTGGAAGAACGTGACGCCCGCGTACGGCCCCACGGTCCGGTTGGAGAGGGAGACGATGCCGTTGCCGCTCAGCTTGAAGACGCCGTCGGTGCAGTAGATCATCACGTCGCTCCCCGTGAGCCTCCCGTTGCCGGAAACGGAGAGCCCGCCGTCCAGGTAGTAGACGCCGGGGTTGAGGGTCACCTGCGCGTTGCCGCTCACCGCAATGCCGCCGTTATACGTTCCCGGGTCCAGTGTGCGTACATTGTTTCCGTTCACCGTTGCTTTGGGGAAGGGGGTGGCGCTGGGGGTGGGAACGGGAACGGAGGCGAGGGGATCGGGGACGGGAGAGGCGCCGTTCAGGACCGTCCCGTTGAGGACGGCGTTCCCGGAGACGCTGGTGCCCGGGGTGCCTCCCACATTCAGCGTCGGGATGGTGAGCACCGCATTCCCGCTCAACTTGACCGCTGCAGCGTTGGCGGAGTTGATCTGCGCACCGCCGCCGGGCGACACCGTAAGGCGTGCGTTGCCCGAGAGCGTAAGGCTTCCGGGGGTCGAGGAGCTGAGCAACACCATCCCCAGCAGGGATGTGTAGGGAACGGAGGAGCTTCCCCCTCCGCCTCCCCCTCCCGAACTTCCCCCTCCGCCGCTCGCGCTCGACCCTCCGCTGACGCTGCTCTCTTCCGACGTGGGACACGGCCCCAGCGTATCTCCCTGCGCCAGGTGGATTTGGAGGAGCGATTGGGCGATGAGGAGCGTTTGGGGCTGGCCGGCGTCATCCGTGGTGCACACTTCCACGCCGTCCGAGGGGTCATACGCGATGCCGGAACCCAGGATCTCCACCACCACCGTGTCCCCTTGCAGGTTGGTGAGGATGATGCTGCCGGTCGCGCTGGGCGCCCCTTCGATGTGCCGGAACGTCACCTCCGGGATGCCGCTCACCGCCACGCCCCCCACGATGCCCAAGCTCTCGTCGAATGCGGGCTCGCGCATGGCGTACGATGCCCCCTTGAAGATCACGCCGTGTTCCACCGAGTATCCCCACGAGTCGCCGCGCATCCCTTCCAGCGCAAGCGTGCGCGCGCGGTTCAGCGCGGTGTTCACCTGGTCCGCGGAGAGGGAGAGGTCATTCTTGAAGAAGAGACTGCGCGCGAACGGGAAGGTGAGGCCGGCGAGGACGGCGATGATGGCAAGGACCACCAGAAGCTCGATGGTCGTGAAACCCCTCCGGAGACGTGCGGGGACGAAACGGGAACGGGGAGTCGACGGCATGGGACCGGGGGGAATGTGCGGTTCAGTGTAACGCATGGATCATGTATCAGTGCACAATCCGTTTCTGCGGCAAGTGCTGTTCGGCGGGTCCCGTTTTTTCCTGATGTAACGAATGGCACGGTCTATCGTATTTGTTCTTAAAAGCCCTTGCTCGTACACTCCCTGTACTTCCCTCTCCCCGTCCATGTCCACACACAAGCGCGCGGTTGCATGGCTCAAGAAAGCCGTGACCATCCGGGTACCTCTGCTCATCGGGGCCGTCGCCCTCATTGCCGTCATTCTTGCCGCCCTCGTCTCCCTCACACTGCAAGGGGGGAGCAGCCAGCATTTCGCGCAGCGCCAGAACGTGACGAGCAGGAGCGCGCTGTACATGAGCTTCCCGGAACGGATGGACCACGGGAGCGTGGAGGAATCCCTCTCCGTGCCGGAGGGGATCACGGGGGAGATGGGATGGGAAGATGACGTGCTCGTGTACCGCCCCGCACAGCCCCTGGCGGCGGGCGCCACGTATACGTTCCTCCTCCCCGCCCTCGCGAAGACGGCGGAGGGCAGGGGGATCGGGCGCGACATCGAGTTTGCGTTCATGGTGGCCGGGCCGCCCAGGGTCGTCACGCAGGTACCGCCGGCGGGCGCTTCCCGCATCGGCAAATCTTCCCGCATCACTCTCATCTTCGACCGCCCCATGGTTCCCCTGTCTCAAGTACAGGGGTCATTCGCTAAGGATGCCCTCCGCGAATGGCCGGTGACCGTCACGCCCGCGACGGAAGGGCGCTGGCGCTGGATCAGCACGGTGGCGCGTGAGTTCATCCCCGCAACATCCCTCACCGAGGGGACGCGGTACACCGTCACGGTCCCCACGGGGATCACCTCGGTGATCGGCGATCGGACGGAACAGGAGTTCACGTGGAGCTTCGAGACGCTGCGGCCCGAGATCGTCACGACGGAACCGGCGGAGGGGGGCGACACGGCGGGGCCTTCCACGCGCATCACCCTCACCTTCAACCGGGAGATGGAGCTCAAGAGCGCGCGGGAACTTCTCTCGCTCTATCGGGAGGGCCCATCCGCATCCTCCGTTTCGGGCGTTGCGAAGAGTGCCCAAGGAACCGCCGCACCCCGGGGGGAGAAGATCGGCTGGAAGGACGTGCGCTACGGCGTCACCAAGGATGAGAAGACGGAGAAGGAAACGACCAACAAGCGGCAGCTCGTCCTTGTCCCGGGTGTTCCGCTCACCTTCAACAGCCGGTACGCCGTGCAGGGCGCGGCGGGCATCAAAGGGCTGGAAGGGGACTTGGGGACACAGAGCGGCTTCCTCCTCCGGTTCAAGACGGTGGGAGCGCTCGGCATCAATGCCGCCTCCTTCCCAAAAGATGAAGGGTCCATCCTCATCCGGTTCTCCAATCCCATCGATGCAGAGACGTTGGAGAAGGGGATCACCGTAAGCCCGCCGCTCCCCAAGACCGAGGGGCCCGTGTGGTCTGCGCTCGATTGGACCGACGGCCGCGAGGTGCGCGCCTATCCGGAACTCCGGCCGAGCACCACCTACACCGTGACGGTGGGCACCGAGGTCAAAGACACGTACGGGCAAGCGCTCCCCCGGCCTTACACCTTCACCTTCACCACGCCGCCCATCCGTCCCCGCGTCTTCATCCATGCTCCTGGGGAGTTCGGGGTGTTCGAGAAGGGCAAACCGCCCGTCTACTATCTCAACGCGGTGAACGTGAGCCGCATGGACGTGGCGTTCGCCAAGCTCTCGCTCCCGGAGTTCCTCACCATCCGCAGCACGCGCCGCCAGGCGGGTGATTTTGTGCCCGTCCTCTCCGCTTCAGAGTTGTACCGTACATGGACCGTCACGCCTCCGCAGAAGAAGGACACGTGGAGCGTGCAGGAATTCGACGTGCGGGAGATGTTCGGCGAGGAGCTTCCCCCCGGCATCTACGCGCTCCACCTGCGCGCCCCCGAACACCGGCTCTACTGGAAGGAAACCGAACAGGCGGTGGAGCAGCAGTACTTCGCCGTCACCAACATGGCGCTTACGCTCAAGTACTCGGGGAGCAGGGCGCTGGTGTGGGTCACCGACATGCAGACGGGCCAACCCGTCAAAGGGGCGCGTGTGGCCATACATGCGCTGGACGGGAGGGAAGTGAAGAGCGGTACCAGCGACGCGCAGGGCTTCTTCGAATCCGACCTGCCCCTCCCGGACATGAAGAGGGAGACGTACGACTGGGAGCCGGAGTTCTGGGTCACGGCGCAGACGGACGCGGACTTCGCCTTCGTGGGCAACGACTGGAACGACGGTATCCGCCCCTACAATTTCGATTATCCCGTGGAGTTCCGCGGCGCTTCCGCCAAGACGTTCCGCCTCGACGCCTACGTGTACACGGAGCGCCCCCTCTATAAGGGAGGGGATACCGTCTCCTTCAAGGGAATGGTGCGCCTGCGCGATTGGGACGGCCGCTTCACCATCCCCGCTGACCGCAAGGTGCAGGTGACGGTGAACGACCCCGAGGGGAAGGAGGTGTACAAGGAGATTCTCCCCATCAGCGCATTCGGGAGCTTCCACGGCACGCTGCCCATCGACGCCAAGGCGTCCCTTGGCCAGTACTCCCTCAATGCCGCGCTCACGCCGGAGACGGAGGTGGAGAACCCCACCGCCGGGGGCATGTTCTCCGTGCTGGCGTACCGCAAGCCCGAATACAAGGTGGAGGTCACTCCCGAGAGGGAGGATGTGTTCTCCGGGCAGAACGTGAAAGCCACGGTGGGCGGCGCATACTACTTCGGCGCGCCCATGGGCGGCGCCAAGGTGGCCTGGCGCGCGGTGACCACCGACTACTTCTTCAATAAGGTTACGGACGGGTGGTATTCCTTCTCCGCGGAGGATACATGGTGCTGGTGGGGATGCGAGCGCGAGACGGAATCCATAGCACAGGGGGAGGGGACGCTGGACGCGGCGGGCAACTTCACCCTCTCCGTCCCCGTGGACCTCCGTACCAAGGCGCTGAGCCAGGTGCTAACGATCGAGGCGGACATCACCGATGCCAACAACCAGGTGGTGAGCAGCCGCGGTTCGGCGCTGGTCCACAAGGCCGCCGTGTACGTGGGCGTGAAGACGGAGGAGTACGTGGTCACACCGGGCAAGAGCGCCACGGTGAGTATCATCACCGTCAAGCCGGACGGCTCCCCCCTGCCCAACCAGTCGGTCAAAGCGGCGCTGTACTCGCGTATGTGGAACACCGTCCGCAAGAAAAACGTGGACGGCGAGTACTACTACGACAACGAGCCTAAGGACACGTTCCTGCGGGATATCACCGTCTCCACCGACGGGCAGGGTAAGGGGAAGGCGACGTTGGCCGTGCCCGCGGGAGGGGAGTACCGGATCCTGGTGACCGCGCGCGATGGCGAGGGGCGCGAGGCGAAGGCGGCCGTGAGCGTGTACGGGTACTCCAGCAGCTACGTCAACTGGCCGCGCTCCAATAACGACCGCTTCGACGTGATCGCCGACAAGCCCGAGTACAAGCCGGGCGACACCGCCTCCCTTCTCCTCAAGTCCCCCTACCAGGGCAAGGGCGTCAAAGCGCTCGTCACCGTGGAGCGGGAGGGGATCATCAGCAAGCAGGTAGTGGACATCGAGAGCAACGCCCAGACCATTCGCATTCCCGTCACGGAGAAGTTCATCCCCAACGCCTACGTCTCCGTGGTGGTCCTCAAGCCCCGCATGGGCGAGACGTTCAACGAGAACGGTCTGGATACCGGCGCGCCGGCTTTTAAGATCGGCTACGCCAAGCTGGCGGTGGACGTCTCTTCCAAGAGGCTCGGAGTGGAGGTACACACGGACAAGCAGCGGTACGGCCCCGGCGAAAAGGTCGCCGTCACCCTCCGCACCACGGGCGCCGACGGTAAACCCGTATCCGCGGAAGTGTCCTTGGGCGTGGTGGATATGAGCCTGCTCGCGTTGAGCAGCTTCGAGACGCCCGATCTCACCCGTCTTTTCTACGGGGAGCGGGGACTCGGCGTCTATACGGCGCAGATGCTCACGCAGCTCCTGGAGCGCTTCAAGCCAGGCTCCAAGGGAGGCGGAGGCGGCGTGGATCCGGAGAGCCGCGCGCGCGGCACGTTCCGGGATACGGCGTACTGGATGCCCGCCGTCGTCACCGACGGCAAGGGGGAAGCCACGCTCTCCTTCACGCTGCCGGATAACCTCACTACGTGGCAGCTCCTGGCCATCGGCTCCACGAAGGACCACCGCTTCGGCTCCAAGGCTGTCACGGTCCTGGAGACCAAGAAGGTGATTGTGCGGCCGGTGCGCCCGCGCTTCGCCGTGCACGGCGACCGCATCGGCCTCGCCGCCATCGTCCATAATTTCCTTCCGGAGCAGAAAACCTTCACCGTCACCCTCAGCGGCTCCGGCTTCACACTGGACGGACCCGCGACACGCATCGCCACCGTGGCGAGCGGAGGGCAGGTGAAACTCGCCTTCCCCGTCACGGCCGGCATCACGGACAGGATGTCCATCCGGTTCCGCGCGGAAGCGGATGGCGCCGTGGACGACATCACGGAGAGTATCCCCGTCCTGCGCTTCGGCACGCCGCAATCCGTCGCCACTACGGGCTTCACGGAAAAGGTGGCGCTGGAGAAAGTGATTCCGCCGCCGGCGCGCGAGGCCCCCGAGGGGACGCTCAGCGTGACGGTCTCGCCCTCCCTGGCGGCCTACCTCCCCAAGGCGCTCGATTACTTGGTGGAGTATCCCTTCGGCTGCGCGGAGCAGATTGTGAGCAGCTTCCTCCCCAGCGTGGTCCTCACGCGGCTGGGGGAGCAGGGTGTGGTGGGGATGGACCGCGCAAAGCTCCGCGACACCGTGACCGTCGGCCTCCAGCGCCTGTACACGCTGCAGCGCGGTGACGGCGGGTTCGGGTACTTCCCCGAGAGCCGCCGGAGCTACCCCGAACTCACCGCCTACGTCCTCTACGGGCTCACGCTCACCAAGGAGAGCGGCTTTACGGTGGACCAGGGTTCCATCGACCGTGCGGCGGAGTACCTGCGGGGGGTCCTGCGCAACGGAGACGGGGAGCAGACGCTCCATCTCACCACCCGCGCGGAGATCCTCCACGCGCTCGCCGAAGCGGGGCGCGGGGATGTGAGCCTCCTCAACAACCTGTACGACAAGCGCACCGAACTCCCCCTCTTTGCCAAGGCCAAGCTGGCGCTGGCGTACGGGAGGGCGGCGCCCAATTCCCCGCGCGCCAAAGACCTCCTCAAGGAGATCACGGCCTACACGCGGGTGGACGCGCGCGGCACGCACTTTGAGGAAGAAGACGCCTCGGCGTGGGGCCCCTACATGAACACGGCGCAGCGCACCACCGCGCTGGTTCTGCAGGCGTTCCTGCGCAGCGATTCCGGCAACGCCCTCCTCCCCAACGTCACCCGCTACCTCCTCTCGGTCCGCAAGGACGGTCACTGGGATACTACGCAATCCACGGTGCAGTCCCTGCTGGCGCTCTCGCAGTTCCTGCAGCAGACGGGTGAGCTCAATGCGTCCTTCAACGCCGGGGTCTTCCTCGACGGGGAACGCATCCTCGATTGGGAGGTGGGGAAGGCGCAAGTCCTGGAACGGAGGGAACTCACCAAGACCTTGGATGAGCTCAAGCGCGGCAAGGAGAATGAGGTGCGTGTGGGGATCAACGGCTCTGGGCGGCTCTACTACGACCTCCTCCTTTCCTACTTCTTCACGGGCGAGCGCATTGAGCCCGCGGAGGAGGGGATCGGCGTGTTGCGCGAAGTGAAGCCTTTTTCCCAAGATGCCAAGGGCACGGGAGAGAAGCCACGGATCGGCGAGACCTACGTGGTCACCCTCACGGTGACGGTGCCGCAGGAGCGCCACTTCGTAGCCGTGGAGAGCCCCGTCCCCGCCGGCATGGAGGTGATCGACCTCACCTTGGCCACCGCGCAGAAGAACCTCCTCTCCCAAGCGGATGACGGCGAGCAGGAGTGGTGGAGCGAGAGCTACTGGGAGAGCGGCCTGTGGAACTTCACGCATCGGGAAGTGCGCGACGACCAGCTCTTCCTCTTCGCGGAGAACCTGCCCCCCGGCGCGTACCAGTACCACTACCTCGTGCGCGCCACCACACCGGGCACCTTCCATGAGCGTCCCGCCCGCGCGTACGAGATGTACTTCCCGGAGACGTTCGGGCAGACGGAGGGGAAATTGGTAACAATCAGTGAATGAAGAGTCTGCGGTCCTTACTGGCTCGTTTGAGAAAGGAAACCGAGGAAACCGAAGAAACCGAGGAGTCAGTCAAAGCGACTCCTCGGAATCGTCGGACTCTTCGGATTCTCTCCGGGGTTCTTGTAGCGGCAGCCATCGCCATTCTTGCCTGGCCCCTCCCTCCCGCCCTCCTCCATCCCGTCCCGCAGCAGGCGGTGCAGATACTGGACCGCGAGGGACGCCTCCTCTACGAGGCGCGCGGGGCGGAGAGCGGCTCCTTCCGGTTCATTCCGCTTGCGGACCTGCCTCCCTCCCTCACGTCCGCCTTCCTCGCCATCGAGGACCGGCGGTTCTACGAGCACGGCGGCGTCGATTACAGGGCGATCGCCCGCGCGGCGTGGCAGAACATCGCCGCGGGGGAGATCATCTCCGGCGGGAGTACGCTCACGCAGCAGCTCGTACGGAATATCCTCCATCCCCGGCGCCGCACCTTCCCCTACAAGGCGCGCGAGGCGCTCCTGGCCTGGAAACTGGAATGGATGCGGAGCAAGGAACAGATTTTGGAGGCGTACCTCAACACCGTTCCCTTCGGGCACCAGGCGTACGGTATCGCCGCAGCGTCGCGCATTTACTTCGACAAGGCCCCGCAGGAACTCTCTACTGCGGAGAGCGCGCTTCTGGCCGGGCTCGTCCAATCACCCAGCAGCCTGGACCCGTACAAGAACCCCGCGCGCGCCAAGGAGCGGCAAAAGATGGTGCTCGCCGCCATGCGGGAGGCGGGGGTGATCGGCGCCGCGCAGGAAGGGGAAGCGCTGGCGGAGCCCTTGCGGTACGCGCATGGGAAGGTCCTCATCCAAGCGCCGCACTTCGCGTTCTGGGTGCAGGAGGAACGTCCCCGTGCGTTCGAGGAGGGGGGAGAAGTCCGCACGACGCTCGATCTCTCCCTCCAGCGCGAGGTGGAGGAGATCGTCACGCGGAAACTCGCGGAACTGCATGACCTCAACGTCACTTCCGCGGCTGTGGTGGTCCTCGACGCCCGGCAGGGGGACATCCTTGCCATGGTGGGCTCCGCGGATTACTTCGATGCCGAGCATGATGGTGCCGTGAACGTGGCTCTCTCCCCCCGCCAGCCGGGATCCGCCCTCAAGCCCTTCACCTACGCGCTGGCGCTGGCGCGCGGGGAGACGGCGGCCACCACGGTGGGGGATATTGAAACGCAGTTCTATACGCAGGAGGGGAACCCCTACGTCCCCCGCAACTACGACTACGGCTACCACGGCCTCGTCCGCTACCGCGAGGCGCTGGCAAACTCCTACAACATCGCGGCGGTGCGTGTCCTGGAGAAGGTCGGCGTTCCGGAGCTCCTGGATTTCCTGCGGAGCATCGGCATCGGCACGCTCACGGAGAAGCCGGAGCACTACGGCCTGGCGCTCACACTGGGCGATGCGGAAGTCACGCTCCTCGACCTCACCCGCGCGTACGGCATGCTCGCGCGCGGAGGAGTTACGCTCACGCCGCGGCTGGCGCCGGAAGATCCCGTCCTCCCCGGCGAGCGGGTGCTGGATGAACGCGTCGCCTGGCTCATCACCGACATCCTGAGCGACGAGAGCGCGCGGCTCCCGGAGTTCGGGGCCGATTCCCCCCTCTCCATTGGCCGTCCCGTTGCCGCCAAGACCGGCACTACGCGCAACTCGCGCGATAACTGGACCATGGGGTATACGCCCGATGTTATCGTCGGTGTGTGGGTGGGGAACGCGGATAATTCCCCCATGCGCGGCACCTCCGGCGTCACCGGAGCGGGGCCGATCTTCCACGATGTGATGCTCGCCGTTACGAGTAACAAAGTGATTCAAGAATTTCCACGACCACAAGGGCTGATCAAAAAATCAGTCTGCAGACTCTCCGGCAAACTCCCCACGCAGGATTGCCCCCATACCATCGAGGAGTGGTTCATTGCGGGAACGGAACCGACGGAAGATGATGACGTGTATCAACGCATCGTGATCGATACGCGCAACGGGCTCCTCGCCCCCGGAGGGGCCGATACATCCTGTCCTCCGGCTGTCACGGAGTCCCGCGTCTTCACCGTGTTCCCGCCGGAACTCACCGCATGGGCGCGGGAGAACGGCTATACCGCGCCTCCCCGGGAACTTTCACCGCTCTGCGGCACCGCGTCGGTCGCGGCCGACGGCGGCGGCGAAGCGGGAGATCCGTCAACGCAGGATTCCGCCTCCCCCTGGCTCACCATCCTCAAGCCGCAGCAGGGAGACAGTTTCCGGTTGGATCCGCTCGTCCCTGATGCGAACGAGAAGATCATCTTCCGCGCCGAAGCGCATCCTTCCGTCCGTACCGTCACGTGGTACGTGAACGGGAAAGAGGTGGGCCAAGGGACGGCTCCTGCGTTCCGCTTCGATTGGCCGCCGCGCATAGGTCAGTTCACGATCGAGGCGAGGGGAGGGGGGTTGCATGAAGTGAGGAGGATTGAGGTGGTGGAGTAGATGTTTGTGTTTTTTTTATCCTCTATCCCCCTACCCCTTTCTCCGGAGGAGAAAGGGGAGAATAGAAGGAGCACAAACAACAAACATTCCCCTCCTCCTTCGGAGGAGGGGTTAGGGGTGGAGGAAACAATACACATACACATTACGAGGGTTATGTCTTCATTCTCGCCGTTACCACCAACCTTTCCCCGTACGTCTCTTTTTCCTTATCCCACTCTCCCTCGCAAGTGATGAGGCGCAGGAGGGAGCGGGGGGTGGGGCCGAAGAGCTCTTCCATCGGTGCATCACCGCCGGTGTAGCGGACGGAATTCGTGACGGTGAAGGTGTGGATTCGGCCGAGTGCGTCCTCCACCGTCACCGCGTCCCCGGGCCGGAGCTTGGCTAGGTCCCAGAAGATCGCCGGTGCGGACGGGGAATCCAGGTGGCCCGCCAACACGGCGTTCCCCGCTTCACCAGGTCGCGCGCCGAACCGGAACCATCCCGCATGGTTCCAATTTTTGGGCACGTCCATTCCACCGCTCGCCGTGAGCCCCACGTCCTCCACCGCCGCATCCACGTTGAGCGCCGGGATGCGCAGGCGCACCGGATCGCCCGCCGCGGGTTGTGCCCCCCCACGCAATTCATTGCGGACGGCGGGGAAGGGGAGGGATGAGGCGCTGCCTCCTTCGGTTGACCAAACGCCCACGAGCGCCAGGAAGCCGAGGGGCGCCAAGAGAAGCACGGCGATGATGGTCCGGAGTGGCATGGGAGGAAGGGGATCCGAAAGAGGCCTCACATCCAGCGGAGGCCTCTTGGCGCTGTCATGGTCCCGTCACAGGGAAGCGCGGAAGCCGCCGCCCGTCTCCGGCAATTCCGTAGGCACAACGGTCCCGTTGCTCGAAACGCTTACGGAGCTCGCGCCGCCGCCCACGCTCGTCGTTTCGAACAGGCCGTCGCTCGCGGTTGTGTCCGTGGTCGTGTCTTGCGCAAAGGCAAGGTTGAAGGAGCCGAGGAGCGCGAGCAGCAATACCGCGGCGCCCATCGCGGCCACAAAGGATTTCCACGTCAGTTGCATAGAAAAAGGGGGAAAGGGAACACCATACGTGACGGAACACTCCCCCCGGCACTTTCAGAATATTGCGGGGATCTGTGGAATCTTTTGTGTACTTCATGAAGATATGAATCATCAAATATTGGCTTGTAGAAGAGAAAATCAATGGTATTTACAAGATGGTAAAGAAGTATACAATACTATACTTCCTCCAACGATGTACGGAGGAGGAAGGTCGGGTCTTTGTTCATCTCAGGGAGGCAAAAAGATGAAGCGTTCACGGATGATTCTGTTGTTGGCGGCTTGCGTACTGCTCACGGGTTGCACGTTCCGATCACGCCTGAATATGAACGTGCGAGGACAAGTGCAAATCGTCCATTACCTGCCGCCGCAGAACGTCGATACCCGGGTTGCCTGGGATATCGACCTCGAACGTTGAAGACTCATCAACGACCCCCGTTTCGCGTTCTGCGGATCGGGGGTTGTTTTCCTGCGGCACCCGAGTTCATCATGTCCCCATGCAGGTTGCCCCCACCGAACGCTCGTTGCGCCTGTGGAGAGGGTTCTGGCAGATCCTCCACACGGCGAACGTGATCCTCATCCTCGCCTTCTGGTGGCGGGGTACGGGATCCTCCCTCGCCGATGCGCCCTCCGTGCTCACGGGCTTGGGACGCATGACGGGGCTCCTTGCCGCGTACTTCATCCTCATCCAGTTCTTCACCATAGGGCGCATGCCGTGGCTGGAGCGCGCGTTCGGGTTGGACCGGCTCACGCGCATCCACCACCGCGCGGGGACGCTAGGGTACGCGCTCCTCCTCTTCCATCCGCTCCTCCTTCTCCTGGGCGGCGCCTTGTCTTCCCGCACGGGATTCCTTGCGCAGGCCGCCCTCCTCCTCGGCGTGCGGGAAATCGCCTTCGCGGCGTTCGCGCTGGCGCTCTTCACGGTCCTCATCGTCACGTCCATCGTCTTCGTGCGCCGCAATGTGCGCTACGAGCACTGGTACCTGGTGCACCTCATGGCGTACGCGGCGCTCCTCTTCGCCTTCTTCCACCAAATCCGGTTCGGCTCCGACCTGCGGCAACAGGCGTTCTACGCGTACTGGATCGCCCTCTACGCCGCTATCCTGGGCAGCCACCTCTTCTTCCGCTTCGCGCGTCCCCTCCTCCTCTTCGCCCGCCACCGCTTCACGGTGGAGCGCGTGGTGCGGGAGAACCACAACACGGTGTCAGTCACCATCACCGGGAGCCGCCTCTCCCGGTTCCGCATCCTCCCCGGCCAGTTCATGGTCCTGCGGTTCCTCCATCGGGGGCTGTGGTGGCAGGCGCATCCCTTCTCGCTCTCCTGCCTCCCCAACGACCGGCACCTCCGCGTGACCATCAAAGCCCTGGGGGATTTCACGCAGCGCGCGGGGGAGATCCCCGTCGGAACGTCCGTGGTCATTGACGGCCCGTACGGCATCTTCACGGACCGGGGGGACGTCACGCGCAATGTGCTGTGCATCGCCGGAGGCATCGGCATCACGCCCATCCGCCCCCTCTTCGAGCAGGTGCTGGGGCAAGGGAGGAAGGCGGTGCTGCTCTACGCCAACCGCACGGCGGCGGACATTGTGTTCGCGGAGGAGCTCAAGGCGGTTGCGGAAGCGTCCCATGCGCGCTTCATCCCCATCGTCAGCAACGAACCCGCCTTCCCCGGGGAGAAGGGCAAGCTGGACGCGGAGAAGATCCGCATGCTCGTCCCCGACGTCCCGGAGCGCGAAGTGTACCTCTGCGGCCCCCTCCCCATGATGGAAGCCGTCATCGCGGCGCTGCGGTCACTAGGTCTTCCCCCGGAGCAGCTGCACTACGAGAAGTTCGAACTCTGACGGTTCTTTCCTCACTCAATCCCCATCGTGGAGGGCACGTCCGCCCAGTCCCAAATGGCTTCCCACACGTCCAGGGGGACCGCTCCGTTCACGGGGCCCCACAGTTCGCAGGTGGCGGCGGCGTCTTCGTCGCGGGTGCCGCCGTAGCGCTTGATGGAGATCACGGCGGCGCGGGCGTTGCCGGCGATGGACTTGGGCGTGCCCACCGTGAAGGTGTAGTCGTAGCGGTACTCGCCCACGGTGTCGATGCGGCGTTCCACCTCGGTGTTCACCAGGTCATGGCCGATGGAGCGGATGGGGCAGCGCGCTTCCACCACGGTGTCCGTGTCGATGCGGAAGATGTGGCTGTTCTCCTTCTTGATCATCACGCCCACCCAGCCGGCGGGGAGCAGGATGGCGATGTCCGTGTTGAGGTAGAGCGGAGTGAAGCCGGCGGGGCGCTCGTCGTTCCTGCGCCAGCGCGAGGAGGAAGAGTTGCCGCTGCGTCCCTCGATGAGGTCCTCGTACGTGGAGGAGGCGAGATCGGTGCGGTTGCTGTGGAGGCGGTAGATGATTTCCGCCACCTGGCCGCGCGTGAGGGGGGCGTGGACGGAGGAGATGCTGCGGGGGAGGGCGCCCCGGGAGGCGAGGTACCGCACCGCGGGGCCGTACCACTCATCGCCCGCTTCGAACGGGAGGGGGTCGCGGGCGGTGCGGACACCGTCCACGTAGTCGTAGTCGAGCGTGGCGAGGATCTTGGCGGCCTCCGCGAGCGTGATGGTCTGCGCGGGGCGGAAGGAGCCGTCCGGGTACCCGCTCACGATGCCGTGGCGCACGGCCATGCAGAGGTAGGGGGCGTACCAGTTCTCCCTGCTGGTATCGGTGAAGTCGTAGGTGTCGTAGGGGGGGCACGAACGGATATCCCAATCGGTGAAGGTGGCGCGGAGCGAGAGCTTGAGGAACTCCACGCGGTTCACGGAGTTTCCGGGGCGGAAGGAACCGTCCGGGTACCCGCTCACCATCCCTTCCTCTTCCAGGTAGGAAACGGCGTCGGCGTACTGGGAGGGAACGTCGCTGTAGTACGCGAAGGCGTTGCCCGGCACGATGCCCGTTATAATAAGGAGGAGAGAGGTGATGAGGGAAAGTGTGGTTTTCATGCGGATATGATGACATGGTAGATCTCTATGTCAATCTCCAGATTCATTCCGGCTTCCACAAGCCTAAAAAGCTCTCCTTTCCCCTCCCCGGGAAATCAGCGACAATGTTCCCCATGAACCAGCACCCCTCCCTCTCGGTCATGGCGCATACCTATGCCATACCGCACCTTCTCTCCGCCCTCCGCACCAACAGTGAAACGGGGCTCTCCACCGCCGAAGCGCGCAGCCGGCTGACGGAGTACGGGGTGAACGAGCTCAAGTCCGTCGAGCGGGCGTCCCCCTGGGTGCTGCTCCTGGCGCAGTTCAAGAACGTCCTCATCATCATTTTGCTCATCGCCGCCGTGCTTTCCGCCGTGCTCGGGCACGGGCTGGAATCCGGCGCCATCGCGGTCATCGTCCTCTTCGCGGCGCTCCTCGGGTTCCTGCAGGAGTACCGCGCGGAGAAAGCCATTGATGCGCTGCGGAAGATGGCGGCGCCCACGGCCACCGTGCTGCGGGACGGGGAGGAAATGGAGATCGCCGCGCGCGAACTGGTCCCCGGCGACGTGGTGATCCTCTCCACGGGCGACCGCATCCCGGCCGACGGACGGCTCATCGAATCCGTCCGCCTCCAGGCGGATGAAGCGGTGCTCACGGGGGAGTCGCTCCCGGTGGAGAAGCAGACCGAACCCATTGAGGAGCACGATGCTCCGCTGGGGGACCGCAAAAGCATGGTGTACGGGGGGACGGCGGTCACCTATGGGCGGGGGATGGCGGTGATCACCGCCACGGGCATGCATACCGAATTCGGGAAGATCGCGGGGATGCTGCAGGGCGTGGAAGCGGGGGAGACGCCCCTCCAGCGCAACCTGCACCAGCTGGGGAAGACCCTGGCCTACGTGGCGCTGGGCATCGTCTTCGTGGTGGTCATCATCGCCCTTTTCCGCGGCCAGCCGCTCCTGGACATGTTCGTATTCGGCGTCTCGCTGGCCGTGGCCGTGGTGCCGGAAGCGCTCCCCGCCGTGGTCACCATTTCCCTCGCCATCGGTGTGCAGCGCATGGTCAAGCGCCACGCGCTGGTGCGGCGCCTCTCCGCCGTGGAGACGCTGGGATCCACGTCCGTCATCTGCTCCGACAAGACCGGCACGCTCACCAAGGACGAGATGACCGTGTGCCGGATCCTCTCCGCCGGAAGGACCATCACCGTCTCCGGCGCAGGCTACGAGCCCCACGGCATCTTCTCGGTGCAGGATCCTGACGGGGCCAAGCGCATCGACGCGGACGCGCCCCTCCTCGATCTCCTCCGCGCCGCTTGCCTCGCTTCGGACGCGCGGCTCATCCACCATGAGCATGACGGTTGGGACATCAAGGGCGATCCCACCGAGGGCGCGCTCATCGTGGCGGCGGCCAAGGCCAAGCTGCAGAAGGACGTGCTGGACGAGGAGCAGCCGCGCATCGCGGAGATCCCCTTCACGTCGGAGACGAAGCGCATGACCACGCTCCACCGCACGAAGGAAGGGGAAATGGCCTGCGCCAAGGGCGCCCCGGAAGTGCTGGTGCAAAGCTGCGACCGCGTGCGGACGAAAGGGGGCGTGGAAGCGCTCACCAAGGAAGGCCGGGCGGAAATCCTGCGGGTGGCCAAGCACATGGCCGAATCCTCCCTGCGCGTGCTGGCCGTGGCTTCCAAGGAGGACGCGCGCCTGGCGGATGCGGAGGAGGGGATGGTGTTCCTCGGCCTCCTGGGGATGATGGATCCGCTGCGGCCGGAGGCGCGCGCGGCCGTGGAGAAGTGCCGGCGGGCGGGCATCCGCGTGATCATGATCACGGGGGACCATCCCGTAACGGCGCAAGCGATCGCGCAGGAGCTGGGTATCATGGGCGATCATGCCGTGGTCACGGGTACCGAGTTGGAGAACATGAGCGACGCGACGCTGGAGCAGGAACTCGACGACATCGCGGTGTTCGCGCGGGTGTCCCCGGCGCACAAACTGCAGGTGGTCACCGCCCTGCAGAAGCGCGGCCACGTGGTGGCCATGACGGGGGACGGCGTCAACGACGCGCCCTCGCTCAAGAAGGCGGACATCGGCATAGCGATGGGCATCACGGGGACCGACGTCACGCGGGAAGCCTCCGCCATGACGCTCACGGACGACAACTTCGCCTCCATCGTCGCGGCGGTGGAGGAGGGGAGGGCGATCTTCGGCAACATCCGCAAGTACCTCACGTACCTGCTCTCTTCCAACGTGGGCGAAATGTTCCTGGTGGTGGGCGCCACCGTCATCGGCCAGCCGCTCCCCCTCACCGCCGTGCAGATTTTGGTGGTGAACCTGGTCACGGACGGCCTGCCCGCGCTGGCGCTGGCCTTCGATCCCCCCGATGCGGACCTCATGCAGCGCCCGCCCCGCGATCCCCGCCGCAGCATCTTCGGCCGCCGCGTGGTGGCGCTGATGATGACGGGTGGCGTGTGGTCCATGATCGTCAACTTAGGCATCTTCACGTGGGCGTTGCGGGACGGGAGGAGCCTCACGGAGGCCATGACCATGACCTTCCTTTCCCTGGCGCTCATCCAGTTCTTCAAGGCGTACAACTTCCGCTCCGACCGCGTCTCCATCCTCCGCAAGCCGTTCGCGAACATGTGGCTCAACGTGGCCATCCTGCTGGAACTGCCCCTGCTGGCACTCATCCTCTACGTCCCCGTCCTGCACAAGCCCTTCGGTACCATGGCGCTCCCCCTGGATGACGTGCTCCTGGTCACGCTCCTCGCCTTCACGGTCACACCCGTGCTGGAAATCGCCAAGTGGGGGATGCGGAAGGTCCGGTAAGAGCCCCGTTCCCCGTCACGCCCGGTGTCCGGTCCCCTGCAGGAGGGTCACGAGCGTCTCCAGCAATTGCTCCACGTCCTCCTGTTTCCCCAGCGCATACGCGGCGCGCGAGGGTCCGGGTCCCACGCGGACGGTGAGGATCCGCGGGTCTTCCAGTGCGAAGACATCCTCATCGGTCAGGTCATCCCCCACGAAGAGGACGCAGCCGCATCCCGTCAGCTTCCGTAGAGTAAGGACGGCGTCGGCCTTGGACGGGGCGCCGCGCGGGAGAAGGTTCACGCAGGCTTTGCCGGGCAGCACGCGCAGCGGCGGGAGGGACGAGGCGTTCTCCGTTACCGTTGCGCCTATGCGGGAGAGGAAGCCGGCATCGCGGCTGTGGACGGAGAAACTGAGGGTTTTGTCTTCCATCCAGGCGTCCGTCCCTTGCAGCAAGGGGGTGAGGCGGGTTTTCCAAACCGTGCATGTGCCGACGGCATCCTTGCCTGCGACGTCGGAGGGCAGTCCTTCCATCCCGTGGTTCCCGATGACGAATGCGGGGGGACGCGGGAAGAACGCCAGGACGGCGGCGCGGGAGCGCCCCGAGACGATGGCGACGGGGGTGAGGGCGTTGAGGCGTTCCAGGAGGAGCCGCGTGCGTTCGGGGAACCGTACGTCCTCCGGGTGCGCGGCGAGCGGCGCCAGGGTGCCGTCGAAATCGAACGCGAGGAGCGGCCGTCCCGCGGCCAGCTTCCGCAAGGCGGCGGCGCCTTGGGCGGAGAAGAGGGGGATCATGCCGAGGCGGGCGGCGGGGAGAACACCTTCCCGAAGATGCGCCGGGGGATGCGGTGGCGCTGTCGCATGCGTGCCGCATCCAGGAGCATGCGTCCCGCCCAACGGTACACGTTGAAGTCGTGGAGGATGCCGCGCATGTTGCGCATGCGGTCGCGCTGTTCGGCGGGGGGCATGGTGAGCGCCACGTGGAGCGCCTCCGCGCACTGGTCGGCGTAGTAGGGATTCACGAGCAGCGCCTCCGGCAGCTCGCGCGCGGCGCCCGTGAACTGGCTCAGGAGCAGCACGCCGCGCGCGTCATCCCGCGCGGCCACGAACTCCTTGGACACCAGGTTCATGCCGTCGTGGAGGCTCCCCACGAAGCACAGGTCCGCGGAGCGGTAGAGTTCCAGCACCTCCGGCTGCTCGGCATGTTCCGCGCGCAAGATGATCGGCTCGTAACCGTTCTTTCCAAAGCGCTTGTTGATGCGGTTGGCGAGCACGGTGGCCTCCTCCCGGAACCGCTGGTACTGCTCGATCTTCCCGCGCGTGGGCGCGGCGATCTGCACAAAGGAGAAGCGGCCGATCCACTCCGGGTGCAATTCCAGCAGCCGTTCCACGGCGCGGAACTTCTCCAAAATGCCCTTGGTGTAGTCGAAGCGGTCCACGCCCAGCCCCAAGAGCCGGTCCGCCGGAAACCCGAACTTTTCCCGCACGTCCGCGCGGGCTTCCTGCACGGGCTTCGCCTGCCGCAGCAGACGCCCCGGGAACTCGATGGAAATGGGGTAGCGCTGGACGCCGGTGGCTTCCCCGCCGTACGACACGGTCCAGTGCTCGCGGTCGATACGGCACTCCAAAAAGTGCTCCACGGTGTCGATGAAGTTGTTGCAGTGGGAGCGCGTGTGGAACCCCACCACGCTGCTCCCCAGGAGTCCGCGCAGGATCTCCTCCGTCCACGGGCAGATGCCGAACGCCTCCGGGTTGGGCCAGGGGATGTGCCAGAACGTGATGATGGAAGCCTTGGGGAGCTTCTCGTGGAGGAGGCGCGGCAGCAGCGCGAAGTGGTAATCCTGGATGAGGATCACGGGATCGTCCGTCTTCACTTCCTCCAGGACGGCCTTGGCGAACTTCTCATTCACCTTCTTGTACTGCTCCCAGTCCCCGCTGTGGAACGACGGCCGCACGTGCGCAATGTGGCAGAGCGGCCACAGTCCCTCGTTGGAGAATCCGTAGTAGTATCCCTCCTCCTCTTCCTTGGTCAGCCACACGCGCCGCAGGCGGTACCGGGGGTGGTCGGGCGGCACGGCGATGTGGTCATGGCTGTCCACGGTTTCCCGGTCCGCGTCGCCGGAGCCGTGGGCGATCCACGTGCCGGAGCACGCGCGCATCACCGGTTCCAGCGCCGTTACCACGCCGCTCGCCGGTGTCCGCAGCAGCACCTTCCCCTCGCGGCGCACGTGGAGGTAGGGTTCGCGGTTGCTCACCACCACCACCTCGTCCCCCGCCAATTCCTTCTGCAGGAGGTCCTTGAGGGTGCGCGGGGTCCAGGCAGTCTGGATGTCGTCCCGCAGGCGCCGGTCCGTCTCCAAATCCCGCAGCAGGTTGCGCAGGTCCCGCGCCACGGGCTGGAGCTCGGGCGGGGTGGAGGGCGGCAGGAGCGGGCGCAGCAGCCCTTCCCCGTGGAGGAGCCCCCGCATGCCGGAGACCCATCCCCGCCAGCTGAGCTGCGCGATGATGACGGTGATGAAGGCGATGAGGGCGCCCACCCCCGCGATGAACAGCATGATGTACCGACGCGTCTCCTCGCTGCGGTTCCGCACGAAACTCATGTCGTGCACCAGGATCATGTTTCCCAGCGTGCGGCCGGAGCCCTGCACCGTATGGTACGCCACGTGCACCGGGCCCTTGGGCAGTTCCACCACGTCGCTCGGCTCCTCCTCCGTGCCCTCCGCGGTCCCCTCCGTCCCTTCCACGGCCGTCTCCGCGGTGCGCGCGGGGCACGCCACCGTCTCCGGGAACTTCTCCGTCTTGTAGGTGAGCGCGGCCTCGGTGTCGCAGAAACCCAGCGCGAACAGGCGCTCGTCCTGCATCATGCGGTCGAAGTAGGCCTGCACCTTCTTCTTGGTCTTGGTGCGGTCGTTGTCGTACACCTCGAACAACGAATCATCCACAGCGGTGCCGATGAGCTTGGACCGCAAGTCCAGGTCCTTCACGAACCACTGCACCATCATCCCGTCCACGAGCGGCACCACGGCGTACGCGATGAGCGCCAGTATGGCCGCGAGCGGCACCAGGAACCGGAGGGAGAGGCGCATGCCCTCATGCTAGCGCACTTCCGGTATTTCTGCAGGAGAGGCCGTAGGAGGCGAAAATGCGGCTAGTAGAAGCTTTGGGCATGGCCCGTGGCATCTCTGCATTGACAAGAGCGGGCGGGAGCTATTGACTGGCTGGTTCCATGACCATGGTTTCGCCCGCGTATCGGCCTGAGGAAGAACCCGTACTCCCGGTGGGGGACGGGGAGCCGGCTGGCGAAGGGGATCTCACCTCTCCGGAGACGCGGGCGTTTGAGGAAAGGGTGCGGCGGATCTTGGAACACGGGGAATCCATCACCCGGTCGCAAATCGCACAGTGTTTGGGGATGAGCGTGTCGACCATTCTCCTCTGGGCGAAGAAAGCATCTTTTCCGCGTCCATTGCCGGATAGCAGCCCCGAGCGGCTCTTCTACCGACCGCGAGAGGTTGCGGCATTTTGCACGTCGAACGGCATACGGAGGCGGGTTGATCTTGTGTCCGACAAGTTGAAACGACGGAGGGAGAAGGAGGAGCGGGAATCGGATGCGGAGCGCCAACGGCGTCTCTGGCTTCCCTGTACGGAAGAAGAAAAAGCGATTGCCGCCGCCGCAGCGGAAGGGGCCGCGGAACAGGACCTTGCGGAACGTTTCGGTACAACCGTCCCGAAGATCCGCGGCGGCATTGTGCGCGTGCGGATGGAGCACATCCTCGCATTGCCCATCAGGTACATGCCCCATGCATCCTTTGCAGCGATGGAAGAAGGAGAGGAAGGGGAGGAGAGAGCGCTTCCTCCCGGCACCGGGCTGCCACGCCAAGGAGAGCCGGGCCCTCAACCTGCGAGGCTCCCCGACTCTCCGGCAACACCGTACGAACATGACTTGCTGGAGCCGGCGCAGGAAGCGCAGCTGTTTCTGGACATGAATTACCTCAAGTACAGAGCGGCGAGGATGCGAAACTCCATCGATCTGTCCCAACCGGATCCACGCCTCATGGATACCGTCCAGAATTTGCTCGCGCAAGCCCAGGACGTGCGTAATACGATCATTATGGCGAACCTTCGGCTCACGACGTTCAGTGTACAAGGATTCGTGCAACGAGGAGGGGATCTGCCAGAGTGCATCAGTGATGGCTTGTTCTCACTGATGAGAGCCGTGGAAGGATTTGACATCCGGACAGGGAACAAATTCTCCACCTATGCTATCCATGCGATCCAACATGATTATTCTAGGAATAGAAAGAGACGGAAACAGAGGCTTGGCATCATCTCATTCGTATCGGCGGAGGAGGCTATCGTGAACGCATCCGTTCCGGACCACCGTTCCGGCCCCAGGGCCGGAGAGGCGTATCAGGAACGTGTGGCACGTACGATCGCCCGTCTCATGGGGCGCTTGAATGAGCGCGAACAAAAGATTATCCGCTATCGCTATGCGCTGGAGCCCGGAGATGAACCGCTCACGCTCGAGCAAACCGGCAATCTGCTGGGCGTCTCCAGGGAACGTATCCGCCAGCTGGAGCAGCGCGCATTGAGCCGCTTGCGTGATGAGGCGGCGGCACGGGGCTTCGAGTTGTCGGAGAGCGGCTTGATGGAGGAACTGGATGCGTGAGGGCGGTGAGGCTGCGGTGGGCACGCACAGTCTATTCGTAGCGCAACGCCTCTATGGGCCGCAGCTTGGAAGCTTTGTACGCGGGCAGCATGCCGAAGAAGATGCCCACGCATGCGGAGAAAAAGAAGGCGAGGAGCACCGAGGAGAGGTTGAGGCTGGCGTCCAGGCTGGCGTACGTTTTGACCAGCGCCGATCCCCCCCAGCTCATGAGGATGCCGATGAGGCCGCCCAGCACGCTCAGCACGACGGATTCCACCAGGAACTGCAGCATGATGTCCCGGCGCTTGGCGCCGATGGCCTTGCGGATGCCGATTTCGCGCGTCCGCTCCGTCACCGAGACGAGCATGATGTTCATCACGCCGATGCCGCCCACGAGGAGCGAGATGGCCGCGATGCCGCCGAGGAGGAGCGTGAAGATGCCCGTCACCTCGTTGAGCGTCTCCACCGCGTCCGCCTGGTTCATCACGGTGAAGTCCTGGTCCGCCGTGTCCGTGATCCCATGCACGTTGAGGAGCACGGCCGTGATCTCCGCCTGCTTCCGTTCCATCTCCCCCTGGTCCTCCACCGATACGTTGATGGAGCTCACGGTGTCCGACCCCGTCACGCGCTGCTGCATGGTGGAGAGGGGGAGGATGATCATGTCATCCTGGTTCTGGAATCCCTGCTGCCCTTTGGACTGCAGGACGCCGATGACGGTGACGATCATGTTCCCGATCCGGATATCCCGCCCCAGCGGATTCGGTTCGTTTGGGAAGAGCGTGGCCGTCACCTCCGGCCCCAACACCGCCACCTTCGCCATCCCCGCCAGGTCTTCCTCCGTCACAAAGCTCCCGTACGCGAGGACGGCGTTGCGCACCGTGAGGTAGTCCGGCGCCGCACCCATCATGGTTGTGGACATATTGAGGGATCCCGCGATGGCCTGCACGCGGCTGCTCGTTTCCGGCGAGATGCCGTTGAGCCCGGCGAGGGTGTTCCGCAGGGCGGTGACGTCGTCGTTCGTGAGCGTGGAGCTCCCGCCGCCCAAGCGCACGTTGGTCTGCGTGGGGCTGCCCGGCGAGACGGTGAGGAGGTTCGTCCCCAACCCCTGGATGCGCGAGGTCACGCTGCGCTGCGCGCCCTGCCCGATGGCGATCATGAGCGTCACCGACGCCACGCCGATGATGATGCCGAGCATGGTGAGCGCGGACCGCAGCTTGTTGCTGCCGATGGCGCCGAGGGCGTTCCTCATGTTTTCTAGAATATTCATGGGAGGAGGGGCGGAGTGTGGGTCAGGGGCAGGACGCGGCATGCCGCGTCCTCTGGAGGATGATCATGTGCGGAGCGGGGAGATCAACCCGTCGCGGATGTGGATCGTCCGATGGGCGAACGCCGCAACCGTGGGTTCGTGTGTCACCATCACGATCGTCTTCCCGTTGCGGTTGAGTTGCGTGAAGAGGCCCATCACCTCCTCGCCGGTCTGCGTATCCAGCGCGCCGGTGGGTTCGTCTGCCAGGATGATGGCGGGATCCGTCACCAGTGCCCGCGCCATAGCCACGCGCTGCTGCTGCCCTCCCGAAAGCTCGTTGGGATTGTGCGCCAAACGTTCCGTGAGCCCCACCGCATGGAGCGCCGTGCGCGCCTGTCGCTCCGCTTCTGTGCGGTGGATCCCCTGGTAGAGGAGGGGTTGCATCACCTGGCGCAACGCGTCCATGCGCGGGAGGAGGTTGAAGGACTGGAACACAAAGCCGATGCGCTTGCTGCGTACGTCCGCCTGGCTGTTCTCCGGCAGGCTCCCCACCTCCTTCCCCTCCAGCAAGTACGAGCCGTCCGTGGGGGTATCCAGCAGGCCGATGATGTTCATGAGCGTGGATTTGCCGGAGCCTGAAGGCCCCATCACCGCCACGAACTCTCCCCTCTTGATGTGCAGCGATACGCCCTTGAGCACCGTGAGCCGCTCCTTCCCCAGCGGGTATGCCTTGATGATGTTGCGGAGCGCGATCATGCGGGCTAACGGGAAGTGTTCCTGGTTCCGCCGCCCGTCCGCACTTCCATGGGTCCCCCCATGCCTCCCCCCATGCGGAAGATCTGTGCGGCGTTCGCGTTGCTCGTCTGGGATTGGGTGGTGATTACGTTGAGGGAGATGATGCTCTGGCCTTCCTCCAGGCCGGAGAGAATTTCCGTGTACTGCCCGTCCGTCGCCCCCGGCTCCACTCTCAATGTGCGGCCGTCCGATGTCCGCACCGAAGCGACGCCGTTCGTGCGGCTGAGCGCCAGGTTGGGCACGGCGAGCACGCTCTCCTTGCGCGTCGTCTCAATCTCCACCGTCGCGGTCATGCCGGAGAGAATGGTGAGGTCGGCGGGCGTCGCGAGGCGGATGGCCACTTCGTACGAGACAACGCCGGATTCCTCCACGGGCGTGGAGTTGATCTCGTCAATGGTCCCCGTGAACTCCTGCCCGGGCAGCGCGTCGAAGGCGATCGTCGCCGCCATGTCCTTCTTCACGCGTACCACGTCCACCTGATCCAGGAGGACGGTGACGATGAGGAAGTCGGGATTCTCCAGCGTGACGTATTTCTCCTCTCCCGTGTCGAGAAGGTTATCCCCCACCTGGTAATCCAGCCGGCGGATCACACCTTCGAAGGGCGCCACGAGCCGGTAGTCCTCCATCGTCTTCTGGGTCTTCTGGAGCGAGGTGGATTTCTGCGCCAGGTCGTTCTGTTTCAGCTTCACGTTCACGTCCACGCTCTTCGTGGTCACGTTCAAGGCGGCTTGCTTCGAGCGGGCGTCGTCCCGGATCTTCTGGAGGGACGCCTCCTGTTTCTGCAGGTCGCCCGGCGTCTGCGTCTTGAGCAAGCTTAGGTTCTCCTGCGCGGAGAGGAGCGCGTGCTGCGCGGTATCCAGCGCATCCTGCTTCTGCTGGATGGTGATGCTCGTGAGGCCGTCTTGCCCGCCCGTCAGGCTTGCCTGCGCCGTTTCCGCTTGGTCCATGAGGGTCGTCGCGGACGTGCGCGCGGCCATGGCCGCCTGCTTGAGGCCGTTGATGTCCGCCACGGTGAAGTCATTGGGGTCGCTCACGGCGCCCTGGAGGATTTGGTACGTGCTGTCCGCAACGTCGTAGAGCGCCCGTGCCACGGCCTGCGCGTGGGAGAGCGCAAGGCCCAACGCGGTGGTGTCCCGCAGCGTGGGAAGGGTGCTGCCGTACGCGCTGCGCATCTGCGCAACGGCTTCCAATGCGGCATAGTATGTCTGTTCCGTCCGGTTCTTGAGCGACACGTCGTTCGCGATGCGGTGGTAGATCTCGATGCTTGGGGTCCCGGACATGCGCCGTGCAACGGTGTCGTTCACCAGGATGCCGTAGATGGTGTCCAGCAAATCCTCGCTGTCGGAGAGGACGGACTGCGCCGTGGAGCCCAAGTCCTGGAGCGTGGTGGTCCTCGCCTGCTCCAGCGCCGCTTGCGCCTGTTCCAGGGCGGCCTCCTTCTCCTTCACGGCGCGCTCGGCGCCGGCGATATCGGTGGGAAGCTTCTCCAGTGCAACGGCGAGCGAGTTCTGCGCTTCCAGCGCCTGGCGCTCGGTTTCCCGCAGGGCGTTCTCCGCATCGATGAGGGACTTCTCCTTCTCCGTGTGCAACTGCTGCAGTTGGAGCGCGCTGGCGGCCACCGAGAGCTGCGCCTGGCGGATGTCCGCTGTCACCGTCGATGCGTCCAATTGGGCGATGAGTTGCCCCTTCTGCACGCGGTCACCCTCCTTCACGTACACGTTCGCCACTTTGCCCTTCTGGTTGAAGCGCAGTTCCTGCTCGCTCGCGAACGTCACCGTGCCGGTCGCTTTCACCGAGGAGGAGATGGTGCGACGCCCCACCTGCGCCAGCGTCTCCGCCGACGCTTGTTCCTGCCCGTTCCCGCCGCCGAAGGCGAGGTATGCCGCGCCCAGCACCACGGCGACGCCGCATCCCAGGAGGTAGCTCCGCAGTACGATGCGTTGCATCACGCCGCGCAGCACTGTCACCAGTGGCGCCAAACGTCGGAGGAGGACGTCACGGGTCATCATTGCTGTTGGGAGGGGGGACTAGACACTGCTCTACCGTCATCCGCGGAAGGGAGTGATGCGGTGCCGGTTCCCGTCCCCAGGACGGTTCCGCTCGCGGAGGAAGGGCGCCCGGTGCGCATCCCCCTTCCGCCGGCAGGCATTTCCACGCCGCGCTCGGCGGCGATTTCCTGCAACGTCTTGCCGCTGTCGAGTTCCTTCTGCAGATCCGCTTCCGTCATCCCCAACCGCTCCGCCATACGCGAGAGGCCGGCTCCGCCTTCCTGGAAGTTGCCACCCATCGGAAAGGAGCCGGGGTTTGGCGCGGGGCGGATGAGCCGCCAGCTTCCCGCGAGGATCAGGAGGACGAGCAAGCCCGAGGCGAGGCCGAGGGCGAAGGAGAGGGGATGGAAGGTTTTCATAGAAAAGGGAGAATACTACCATTGTAGGGTGAAGAGATTAAGGTGAGATTAAGGGACGCCTCCCGCGGAAGCGATAATCCGCGGCGGAAGGATCGGGTTGTGGAGGGGGCGGCATCATGGCCGCATAGCAGCGCGCGGTTTGCGGGAGAGGGATGGAATGCTTAGAGTGATGATGGATACGAATGCTCTGATTTCGGCTTCCCCAAGGCTCAAGAACAGTCCCATGCGCATCAAGCGATTCCTCTCCCTCCTGGCCATCCTGATCGTCCTTTCTTGGACGATAGAGTTCCATTGGATCCCCCACGCCGCCGCGGATGCCACGCCCCCCGTCCTCACGGAATTGACCCCCGTCACCACCCCCACGAACGACCCCACGCCCTCGTACGTGTTCAACAGCACCGAAACGGGGACGATTTTCTACGGTGGTTCCTGCAATTCCGTAACGACGCTGGCCGAGAGCGGCAGCAACACCATTACGTTCAATGCGTTGGGGGCGGGGACGTATGCCGGTTGCACCATCACCGTGCAGGACGGTTCAAGCAATACGTCCGATGCCTTGCCCGTCACTTCCTTTACCGTGGACTTGTCGGCACCGGTGATCGATTCGTTCAGCAGCACCACCACCGCCACCACCGCAACGATAGGCGTCACCACAACGGAGAACGCTTCCTGCCGTTTCTCCGTCGTTTCCGGCACGCCGTACGCCAGCATGACCCCCTTCGAAACCACGGGAACCATGTCGCACAGCCACACCTTCACCAGCTTCACGCCAAACACCACATATACCTACTATATCGTCTGCCGGGATCCGGCAGGGAACGACAGTGCACAGGGGTCGCTGGAGTTCCGCACGAGCGCGGATACCACTCCTCCCACCCTCGCGCAGGTGACACCCGTGCCCACGCGCACCAAGGACACCACGCCCGACTACACCTTCAGCAGCACCGAATCGGGCACCATCTCCTACGCGGGCTCCTGCACATCCCCTACCACGGCAGGCGTGCCCGGCAACAACACCATCACTTTCAGTGCTTTGGGGGAAGGGACGTACTCCGGTTGCACCATCCGGGTGACCGATGGCGCCACTAATCCTTCCAGCTGGCTGGCGGTTTCCACCTTTACCGTTGACCTCACTCTTCCCGTGCTCGCCGTGGTCTCGCCCGTCACCACTCCCACCTACGACACCACGCCAAGCTTCACATTCTCCTCCACCGAAGCGGGCACCATCACGTACGGGGGTTCCTGCACGTCCGCCTCCACCAACGCCGTTGCGGCGAATAATGCCATCAGTTTTTCAGTACTGGGGGCGGGGACGTATGCCGATTGTACGGTCACCGTAACGGATACGGCGGGGAATGCGAGCCTTGCCCTCGGCGTGCCGTCTTTTACGATCGATGTGGCTGCACCCATCCTATCCGGCGGGTCGCCGACGGGGTCCCTGGCTGCGTATACCACCACCGCCACCCTCTCCGTGACCACCAACGAGAACGCCACCTGCAAGTATGGCACGGTCGCGGAGACAGCCTATGCCGCGCTCCCCAACACCCTCTCCGGCACGCTCCTCACCCATACGGGCGCACTGACGGGCTTGGTCAACGATACGACATACACGTACTACGTGCGGTGCCAGGATACCGCGGGGAACAGCAACGGCTCCGACTACACCGTCACCTTCAGCGTGAGCGCGGATAGCACCGCCCCCGTGATCGCGGAGGCCGTTTCCGTTCCCACACCCACTCTGGATAACACCCCGAGCTACACTTTCACCAGCACCGAGGCCGGTACCATCACGTACGGGGGAGGCTGTACATCCGTGACGCCGAATGCAGTGAGCGGCAGCAATACCATCACCTTCTCATTGCTTGCGGACGCCACGTACGGCGCCTGCACCATCACGGTCACGGACGCGGGGGACAACCCCTCCAACCTCCTCACGCTTACGAGCTTCACGGTGGATACCACTGCTCCGATCCGTTCCGCGGGCGCTCCCTCCGGCACGCTCCCGACGGGGACCACGGGCGCCACCCTCTCCGTGACCACCAACGAGAACGCCACCTGCAAGTATGGCACGGTCGCGGAGACAGCCTATGCCGCGCTCCCCAACACCCTTTCCGGCACGCTCCTCACCCATACGGGCGCGTTGACGGGCCTGGCGAACGACATCACCTATACCTACTACGTGCGGTGCCAGGACGCCACGGGGAATAGCAACGGCTCCGACTACACCGTCACCTTCAGCGTGAGCGCGGACAGCACACCGCCCGTGATCCAGGAGGCGGTGCCGGTGCCCACGCCGACCTTGGATAACACTCCCACCTACACCTTCACCAGCAACGAACCCGGCACCATCACCTACGGGGGAGGCTGCACGTCCCTCACCGAGGAGGCGGCGAGCGGGAGCAACGTCATCACCTTCGCCACGCTTGCGGACGGCACCTACGCCGCCTGCACCATCACGGTTACGGACGCGGGCACAAACCCCTCCAACATCCTCACCCTCACGAGCTTCACGGTGGATACCGCCGCCCCCGTCCGTTCCGCGGGCGCTCCCTCCGGCACGCTCCCCGCGGGGACCACGGGCGCCACCCTCTCCGTGACTACCAACGAGAACGCCACGTGCAAGTACGGCACTGTCCCCGGTACCGCCTACGTCGCGATTCCCGGAACCCTCTCCGGTTCTGCCCTCACACACACGGGCGCACTCACCGGCCTTCTTGACGGCTTGTCGTACAGCTACCACGTGCGGTGCCAGGACGCCGCGGGGAACAGCAACGGCTCCGACTACACTGTCTCCTTTTCCATCGCCGTTCCCGACATCATCCCGCCCATCCTCCAGGAAGTGACCCCCGTCACCAACCCCACCCGTGACAACACTCCCAGTTACACCTTCACCACCAGCGAAGCCGGTGCCATCACGTACGGGAGCGGTTGCACCTCGCTCACCGCCGCCGCCGCAACCGGTTCCAACACCATCGCATTCTCCACCCTTCCCGATGCCACCTACGCCCTCTGTACCATCACCGTCACCGACGGTTCGGAAAATCCCAGTAATGCCTTGGCGGTAACGCTCTTTACGGTGGATACCGCGGCTTCGAATGTCGCCATCACGGCGCCCGCGGGTGCATCCACCGCCACGGGTGGCACTGTCATCAGCTTCACGAACAGCGATCCCCTGGACCCCGAGTGTTCGGTGGACGGCGCCACGTGGACCAATTGCGTCTCCAATACGACGACGCTCGGAAACATCACCGGTTGGAATTCCGTGGCGTCCGGTTCCACCTTCACGCTCACCGTGCGCGACACGGATCTAGCGGGGAACGTGGGCAGCGGTTCCGTGTCCCTCACCCGCTACCAGGAATCCACTCCTCCCGTCCTCTCCGCCGGCTCGCCTTCCGGAACGTTGGCCGCAGGGACGACCGCCGCCACCCTCTCCGTGACCACGAACGAGAACGCCACGTGCAAGTACGGCACGGTCGCGGCCACCGCGTTCGCCGCCCTCACTCGCACCCTCTCCGGCTCCGCTTTGACGCACACGGGCGCCCTCACCGGCCTCACCGCCGGATCCCGTACGTACTACGTCCGCTGCGAGGACGGGGCGGGAAATGCGAATACGGATGATTACTCCATCACCTTCACCATTGCCGCGCCCGCGGCGTCCTCTTCCTCATCTTCCTCCGAGGACGGGGGTGGAGGCGGGGGCGGTGGCGGAGGAGGCGGAGGGGGCAGGTATGTTCCGGCGAGTTCCGTTTCCTCGGCCGGTTCCAGCTCTTCGGAGGAGGAAGCCACCCATCCCGCATCGGAACTCCCCTCGTACCGCGGCTACCTGCGCGTCGTCGTGGGAGGGGAGACCCTCTCCTTCACGGATGTGCTCGTCACCGAGTGGTACGCCCCCCACGTCTTCGCGCTCGTCACCCGGCAGATCGTCTCCGGGTACGCCGACAGCATGGGGAACCTCCTCTCCCTGTTCCGTCCCGCCAACCAAGTGACGTACGCGGAGATAGCGAAGATGGCCATCCAGGCTTCGGGGCAGGCGGCACCGGCCTCCGTGGAACCGCTGTCGGTCGATAACCCCCATGCGAGGGGGCACTGGTCGGAGCGCTACGTTGCGCAGGCGGAGGAACTGCACTTCACGGCGTACAGCATCCCCATCACCCTGGATATTCCCGCGCCGCGCTGCGCCGTGGTCCTCACCTTCCTGGAGGCGTTCGGCTACAACCTGGATACGCCCACGGCCTCCCCGTACACGGATCTCCCCGTCACCCATACGTGCGCCCCCGCCATCCTTACGGCCACCCGCCTCGGCATCGTTTCGGGGGACAAGGATGACAAGGGGAACCCCACGTGGACGGTGCGTCCCACCCAGCCCATCAACCGTGCGGAAACGAGCAAGATCCTCGCCCTCCTCATCGCGCTCCAGTCGCCCTCCTCATCGGCTTCCTCGGCACCCGCCTCCTCCGCATCCTCCTCTTCCACCGGGGAAGTGCCCACGGCCGCCCTGCGCTACAAGATCTCCGTGCACTCCACCATGCTCCGCGCCTCCCCCGATTCCGAAGGGCGCGTGCTCGCCACGCTCACCAAAGACACCGAAGTCCTCCTGCTCTCCTCCATCCCCGGCAAGCCCTGGCTGCGGGTGCGCCTGAGCGACGGCGTGGAAGGGTACCTCTACCTGTTGACCGTCACGCCGGCGCGGTGACACGGAAGGCCTGTCTCACCTGTTGGTATCCGGAACCGCATGGGCCGGAGATTGCTTCTTAATCTCTCCTTAATCTCGTCGGTTTATCCTATACTATCCCTCTCCCTATGCACATCCTCCTCATTGAAGACCAGAAGAAGCTGGCGGGGAACATCAGGCAGTTCCTGGAACTGGAGCACTATGCCGTAACCGTGGCGCACGACGGCAAGGAGGGTTTCGAGAAAGCCATGACGCAGGAACCCGACCTCCTCATCCTCGACATCAACCTTCCCGGCATGGACGGGTACCTCATCTGCCACATGCTGCGCCAGAATAAGAAGACCATGCCCATCCTCATGCTCACGGCGCGCGGCAAGCAGCAGGAGGTGGTGCATGGGCTCAACATCGGGGCGGACGATTACTTGGTGAAGCCGTTCGATTTGGACGAGCTCCTGGCGCGCGTCCGCGCCCTCCTGCGCCGCCAGGCGCCCGAGAAGCAGGCGCGGCTCTCCGCCGCCGGCGTCACGGTGGACACCAACACGCAGGAAGTATGGAAGGGGAAGAAGAAAGTGGAGCTCTCCCCCAAGGAGTACGCGCTCTTCGAGTTCCTCCTGCGCAACAAGGGGCAGGTGCAGGACCGCCCGCGCATCATCGAGCACGTGTGGGGCGGCAGGGACGAGCTCATGTTCTCGCAGACCGTGGATGTGCACGTGGCGTACTTGCGGCGTAAGCTGGGGAAGGACGCGATCAAGACCGTTCCGGGGAAGGGATACCTTGTTCCCGCTTAATACCATGCATCTTTCTTCTCCCGTATCGCGTATGACGTATTGCGTAGTACGTATCTCCCCATCCAGCGCTAGCATACGTTATACGTAATACGTCATACGTCATACGCTCTCATTCTATGTTCCGCAGAATCAGCTACAAGATCGCGCTCCAGTTCACCGCCTTTGTCTTCCTCCTGTTCCTCGTCAACGGCGCGCTGTTCCTGGCCGCGGACGTACTCAGCACACACCGCCAGATGCGCTTCCGGCTGGAGAGGATGGCGCAGACCGTCGCGGTGCGCTTCGAGCTGGAGGGCATGCCGTTCAAGGTGATGGGCATGCCACCCAACCTGCGCGAGCAGGTACGCGTGCTGGATGCGGAGGGGAAGACGCTCTTTGCGGGCACATTCTTCGAGGACGTACCGGTGGATGCCCACCATCCCTGGGCGGAAGTGACGGTGGGGGACCGGGCGTACGTGATCCTCACGGACCCCTTCCTGCGCGACGGCCGGAGGGCGGGGTTCGTGCAGATCGCTGATGTGCTGCAGTATCCCCGCAAGGACTGGGGAGGACGCATCACCCTCTATCTCCTTGTGAGCGTTGCCGTCTCCGCCCTCACGTTCCTGGTGGGGCTCTTCTTCGCGCGGCGCAGCCTGAAGCCCGCCGAACAGATGGTGGAGCGGCTGGAGCAGTTCACGCAGGACGCCAGCCACGAGTTGCGCACGCCGCTCGCCGCGCTCCGTTCCTCCCTGGACTTGGCGCTGCACAACGGCAAGTACCGCGAGGGCATCGTCTCGGCCAAGGAGGACGTGAAGGAAGTCACCGTGCTCGTCGACAGGCTCCTGGAACTGGCGCGCCTCGACCGGTTCGTCCTCCGACCCGCCCCCGTAGACCTCTCCGCGCTTGTGTCCGATGCAGTGAAGAAGTTCCGTCCGCTGGCGAAGGAGAAGGGGATTGCGCTGGAGGGCGACGTTACGCCGGGCGTCTCCGTCACGGGTGACGTGCCCCTGCTCCGCCAGGTCCTGGGCAACCTCCTCTCCAACGCCATCAAGTTCAATAAGGAGAAGGGCGGGTCCGTCACGGTCCGCCTCACCAAGCACGCGTTCACCGTGCAGGATACGGGCGTGGGCATCGCCAAGAAGGAACTCCCGCACATCTTCAACCGCTTCTACCAGGCCAATTCCTCCCGTGCGGGCGAAGGGTACGGGCTGGGGCTGGCGTTGGCCAAGCGCATCGTGGAGCTGCACGGGTGGAAGATCGGCGTGAAGAGCAAGGTGCATGAAGGGACGGAGTTCGTGGTGGAGTTCGGGAAGTAGGAAGAGGGGAAGAGTCCGAAGATTCCGAGGATTCCGAGGAAAGTCAGAAATACGCTCGGTCTTTCCATGGGAAGCAGTTCGTCGGAATCCTCGGCAACCTCGGCATCCTCTTTGTCGGCATCCTCCATCCCCCTTAATCTCCTCTTAACGCCCCCCTCCTATACTCGCACTGTCGCGACCGTATTTCTTTCCCCTCTCTCACTATGAAGAAGTTCACCTTAGGAATGGTTGCAGGCGTATCGTCCCTCGCCATCGCCGTCCCCCTCCTCGCCCAAATGGCGGGTGCGGCGTCCAGCAGCAGCACGTCCGCACGGGCGGATTGGACGCCCCCCGTCTCCACGCAAGCGTGCGTGGAGGCGATGTCCGGCGTCGACGGGGCGCACCTCGCGGTCATGGATGCCATGACAGCCGCCCACAAGACAGCGCTGCAAGCGCGCAAGGATGCGCTCGATGCCGCTGCTTCCCTTGCGGATGACACGGCGCGTCAGGAAGCGGTACAAAAGGCGCAGGAAACTTTCCGCTCCGCGATGGAATCCGTCCAACAGTCCGATGCCATGAAGACGGCAATGGAAGCCATGCAGGAATCCTGCGGCGGTGAAGGCTTCGGCTTCAAGCGCGGCGGCATGGGCATGGGCATGGGCATGTTCGGGGGTGGCGAGAAAGGCCAGTTCCAGATGCGCGGAAACGCTCCCGCCGATCTCGCCGAGAAGCTCGGCCTCACGGCCGATGAGCTCCAGGCGGCGCTCGAGAGCGGCAAGACCATCCAGCAAATCGCAGAAGAGCACGGCGTCACCTTGCCGGAGAAGGCCGGCCGCGGCATGCGCATGCACTTCGGTTCCTTCCAATCCGGCCAGGACACAAGCGCCGGAAGCAACTGAACCCTTCACGTACGGGCATGATCCGGAGTTCGGAATACAAGGAAGAAGCCGCGGGAAGCGGCTTCTTTCGTATCGCGCGGCAGGGGAACGCTCAGGCAGCCGTGTGTTCCTCCAGGAACTGCTTGACGGTGTCCTTGGGCATGGCGCCCATGAAGCCCTTCACGGGCTTGCCCTCCTTGAAGAGCACGAAGGTGGGGATGCTCATGATGTTGAGCGATCCGGAGACGGCCCCGTTTTCGTCCACGTTCACCTTGGCGAATTTCACCTTGCCCTCGTACTCGGCGGAGAGTTCGTCCACCACGGGCCCCATGACCTTGCACGGGCCGCACCACGGCGCCCAGAAGTCCACGAGGACGGGGAGGGAAGACTTGATCACTTCTTGCTCGAAGGTTGCGTCGGTCACTGCGGTAGGCATAAGGGATGGAGAATGAAGAAGTAAGAATGAAGAATTATGATTTAGCGAGGGCGACGATGGATTTGAGGCGCGCGCTCTTGCGCGGCAGATGGGTGCCCGGGAACTCGTCCCGCAGCATCTTTTCCACGATGCTTGCGCGCGCGGAGGCGAACGAGGTGGAGATGGAGTGCGTGAGGTGCGACACCTCCTCGCAGGGGCGGCCGTCTTCCAGGTACGTTTTGAGCGCGTCGATCTGCCCTTGGATGCGGTTCAGGTGCCCGATGAGACGGGCGCAGGGGCGTGCAAGTGTCTTCTTCGGCATGGGTCGGGAGAGGGAATAGACAGGGGAATCATATACCCCCCACCCTATATTAGCAAGTGGGTACTGTACATCAAAATTCACAGCAGAATCGCTGTTTTCTATCAATACCCCTCCCCCTATCTCTTCTTCCAGAGGACCAGGACGGACGTGAGGATGTTCATGAGGGATGCCGTGAGGGCCATGAGGGGGAGCGTGATGTACCCGAAGGCGAACGTGATCTCCGTGCGTGCGCAGGAGATGCCGCTGGCGTCGCAGGGCTTGAGCGGATCGCCCGTAAACGGCAGCAGCGAAGCCTGCACCTGCTCCACGTAGTGGGCGACGGAAAACAGCAGCCCTATTTCGCTCAAGAAGAGCACGTACCACGCGACGTTGCGGTCCTTGCGCCACAGGGCGACCGCCAACAGCAGCGCCTGCGGGTACAGGAAGATACGCTGGAACCAGCACAGCTTGCAGGGGGACCATCCCGCAACTTCGGAAAAGAAGAGGCTGCCGCCCGTGGCGATGAGCGCCACGATGAACATCAACAGCAATCCATGGCGTTGGAGGAACGCTTCCCCCGTTTCCCCTTTCTTCAGCACGCGTTGGAGGAGCAGCGCGAGGAGCGCGAGGGATATCGCTTGGCCCGCAACCGTGAGGACGGCGAGGGCGGTGACGAGTTGCGGAGTGTATGTGGAGAGGAACATAAGACGGGCAGTGTACCACACCCGCGCCGTTCCGTCCTCTCCGGCATCGATCGCATGGGAAGAATCCCCCCTTTCTCATTGTACTTCGCGTCCAATGCGCCTACCGTCATCACAGAGTGCGTTGCGCGCGCCTTTCCCCCCGTTTTCCCATGCACCATCCGTTGCACAAGTCTTGCCTCGTGGAAGGTTGTTCCGCCCAGACGCACGGCAAGACCTACTGCCACGCGCACAACAAGAACAAGGGGAAGACGGTGGTGATTTCCGTGGAGCAGCGCGCGCGGATGCGTTCGGATTGCTGCAATGCGCCCGTCATTGACGGCGACCGGCACGAGTACGGCAAGCAGTACTGCATCAAGTGCAAGGCCGCCTGCTGCTGGCACACGCACATGGCCATCCTCATGGCGCAGCTGCGGGACTGATCCCCACACCCTTCACTCATCTCCTCTGCCGCCGCGTCTGCGGTGTTTTTGCGGGAGGGGTTGCTTCCTCCTGTGCGCCGAAGCCCGTGACCACGAAGCTGCGGCTCTTGGGGTCCCGCTCCACGCTCACCACGCCCAGCTTCGCCGCGTCCTGCAGCAGGTGGGTGAAGCTGCGGTAGCCGTAGTAGCTCTCGTCGAACGATGGCTTCTTGCGCTTCATGGTGTCCTTGATCATGGAGGCGTACAGCACCTCGTGGTTCTCCCGGCGCAAGGCCGCGGCCGCGTCCAGGAGCAGCGCGAACGCCTCGCGCTTCTTCTCCGGCAGCTGCGCCTCCAGCTGCGACACCACCTCGTGTTCCTCCTCCTGGCGTTCCAAGTCCTGGTAGTAGATGAATTCGTCGCAGTTATCGGAAAGCAGTTCCGAGGTGGAGCCGCGCATGCCGATGCCGATCACGTGCTTGCCGTTCTCCTTCAGCTTGGAGACGAGCGGCGAGAAGTCGCTGTCGCCGGAGACGATGACGAACGTGTCGATGTGCGGCTTGCTCCACGCCAGGTCCATGGCGTCCACCACCATGCGGATGTCCGCGGAGTTCTTGCCCGTCATGGCGCGCACGGGGATCTCGATCAGTTCGATGGCGGCTTCGTGGAACGGCTTGGTGTATTCCGGGAACCGGCTCCAATCCGCATAGGACTTCTTGACGATCAGCTTGCCCTTCTCCAGGAGCCGCTCCAGCACCTTCTGGATCTGGAACTGCCCTTTCTTCTGGTGCTGGAACCCCAGGGCGAGGTTCTCGAGATCGATGAAGACGGCCAGGTTGCGTTCGCTATCCAGCGTAGATACGGGCATGGGGAGGGGAGAATTCCGGAATGGCGCGTCCGGCTCGCGTACCGGCCCCTACTCTAGTCCCTTTTCACGATCATTTCCAAGGACAGCTCCACCTGTTCGGAGGCGGGAGGAACATGGGGGCTGCGGTTCAAAAAGGGCTCCCTGCCCGTGAAGACAGGGAGCCGCGCCCGCGTCGTGCCACCAGACCAACCAATCCGACGGGCGAATAGGGCAGTGTAGAACGCGTGAGAAGTCCGATGCAAGGAGAGTGTCCGTTATCATCGAGGGGCTGCTCTCTTCCAGCGGGTACGTTGGAGTGAACAGGGGCGGGGGAGCCGAGGCGGCGGGGGAGGGCACAAAAAATGGAGGTCTATAGGGTGATATAGACCTCCTACTGGACAGTCACGCACTGGCTGTCCAGCCTCCGACTGACGGATCCCTCAACCGGAGGTTGGACAGGGAGGGGAGTATAAGGAAAAGGGAGGAGAGGGCAAGAGAATGACGGAATGGAAACGCTCGCGCAAAGAAAAAAGAGGAAGTCCATGCGATGACGGACTTCCTCTCCGGGGCAGTTGGGGGGGTGAGTGGAACTGCCCTCTACCAGCGGGTACGCTGGGGTAAAAGGGGCGGGGGATCCCGCAAGTCCATCGCGAGATCCCCCTGCTGACAGCCGTAAGCCACCGAAGCGCTGTGCAGCCTTCGACTGACGGCACCATCAACCGTAGGCTGGACAGGAGAGGGAGTATAGAAGAGGAGGGAAGCGGAAGGGAAGGGGATTGAAAGAAAGGAGCAGATGACTCGTCTTCAGCACTGGTCACAGGGCAAATATTGGTTATACTTTCCATCGTTCCCGTTCCCCTGTAGCTCCCACCTTCGCCCCTGGTTACACTTCTCCACAGTTAACAGATGTGAGAGAAGAATCAGGTGGAGGCTACGGAGGGCGAGAGTTCTCCTCTACACTCGTTCCTTACATATCGGTCATTCTTCTTCCCCTGTAGCTCAGCGGTAGAGCAGGGCGCTGTTAACGCCAAGGTCGCTGGTTCGAATCCAGCCGGGGGAGCCATGAACCAGTCAACCGCAAGCGCCCTTTGGGCGTTCGTAGAGCTGATACGACGGAGCATGTGATACCATACGTGTATGAGTGACGCTGAAATAGGTTTTTGGATTGCGCTGATAGCTTGCGTTGTCGGGGGATCGTGGATTGTCAAAAGCAGGTCAAAGAAGAAGTAAGGAGGGGGTGCCTCATCTCCTTCCCTTCTTGGAGAATAGTATGTAGATCAAATAGACGGAGTAGATCAACAGGAGCGGCGCAAGGATCCAAACGGAAAACAGGGCGTATCCCGCGGCGACCACTCCCTCCATCGGTATGCAACAACCGCCGATCGGCGACTCATACGTTTTGCCTTCAAAGAAGAGGAAGAAGAGCGCGCAGAAGAACGGAATATACGCAACGAACAGCGCGGCGAGCTTGCCCTTTGTCGTCGTGAGAAATTTCATCAGAGAGGAGGGAAGGGAGGGAAGCGTCATTTCGTGTATTCCAAAATATCTCCCGGCTGGCAGTCCAACGCCTTGCAGATCGCGTCCAGCGTGGGGAACCGGATCGCTTTGGCTTTCCCGTTTTTTAAGATGGAAATATTGGCCATGGTGATGCCCACCCTCTCCGAAAGTTCGGTGACGCTCATTTTCCGTTTGGCCAGCATGACATCGAGGTTGACGAGGATGGGCATAGGCTCGGGTTACACGGTTAAGTCATGTTCCAATTTCATGTCCACGGCATTCCGGACCAGCTTCTGCAGAACGGCTGCGAACGTCGCAACGACCAGCGGGGCGGCCACAATGGCAGCGCCGATGAGTATGGCCCCCGGCGCGTCATCGAGTTCGGCGAGGACGGCAACCAGCGGCATTCCGGCTGCGTACAGCAGGCTCATGGCAATGGCGCAGTACTTGATCAGCATCAACGCCTGCACGGACGAGACGGAGAAGGCGTTGTTCGCATCAATGTACTGCAGCAATCGGAAGGCCTGGTACAGGGCGAAGAAGAACGGCAGGGGAGTGGCATACAAACCGATGAGTGCGGGATACATCACCGCCGCGGCTTCCGGTACGTTCCGGAGTGCCGTGTAGATCTGCGGGAACACCACCGCGCAGAGGACGAGTACGACGCCACCGATAAGGATGATGACTGCTTTTAAGAACAACGTGGAGGCGCGCTTGACGGGTGTAGTATGCATAGAAGGAGTGGATGGTGGTACGGCGTATTGAAGCACACCATTTATCGAATATCAATAAATACATATCGTATAACGATTGACACGGATGCATGCGGTTGCCGTATGGATCGGTGATTGGGTAGAGTTCCTCTTTGATGGACGTCACCGTCTTCTTCGCGCGGTTCTGGGGCAGCCTGTTTGCCATCCTCGGTCTGGCCTCCATGGGGGCGCATTTGTTGGGCAGGGTGATCGACTACACTAAAGATAAAACCATCACGATCTCCACCGGGTACATCACCTTCCTGTTGGGGCTCGTTACGGTGATTCTGCACAACATCTGGGTCGCCGATTGGAGGGTGGCCGTGACGATCTTGGGTTGGGTCACACTCTTGAAGGGCATCACCAAGGTCGCGTTTCCCGAACACGTCCACAAGAAAGCGCAAATGTTCAAAAAGCAGCAGACGCTGTGGGGGTTCGTCATCTTCCTCCCGGGCGCTTGGTTGTTTTGGATGAGTTGGTGATTCTGGCAAGCGCACCGGGGGAGGATGGCTTGCGCGGGAAGGTGGGGGGAGTAGAACTTACCATTACTATGGTCCTTTCATCCTTCCGGAAGGGTGGCAAGAAGCGCGTCCGCCTTTCCTTTACCCATCCCCAGGCCTCGTCCGTGAGCGTGGCGGGCAGCTTTAACGAGTGGAACCCCGCGGCCAAGCCGCTCAAGCGGGGCAAGGACGGGCAGTGGACGGCGGTCCTTGCGCTTCCCCCCGGCCGCCACGCCTACCGGTTTGTGGTGGATGGCAACGATTGGCGGGAGGATCCCTCTTGCACGGAGCGGGAACCCAACGCCTTCGGCGGGTTCAATAGTGTTCTCTCGGTGGGGTAGGGGAGAATGGGTGGGGGCTGCTGGTTAAAGCTGGGTGGGGGAGCCAGATTGGAAAGGAAGACGATTTCGGAGATCATCCAGATATTTTTTTCTGTAAGCCAAAATACTGCTTTTTTGTTAGTTTGAGCTTCACATTCTGAGTTAGTTGACAAAATAAATTATAACTAGTATAAAATACTATTGTATGTCATCTAATCTGACTCTTGAGGACAAGCGGCTTATACGTGACTATGTTTCCGCCGCTGAATCCGATCAAGACAAAATGAAAAGGAGGACAGAAATGTCAGAACGGTTCCAGGTTTCGCGGCAAACTATTGCCGCGATTACCGCTTGGACGAAAATTTGGGCTCAGAGAGTGTGTAATAAAGAGGCTTCCTCGGAGCAAGGTGGCACGAAAGTAAACTCCTCAAAATCTCATCAAATAAAAGTATCACCTCTCAGTGGTGCTTGGGTCGATTTTGAAAATAGTGAGATAAAAGAACAATGGAGACAAGTCGAAGCGGACTTTATCGACAGGCATATTGACAAAGATCCTGCCAAGAGGGCACAAATGAGAGTGCTCTGTACGCCCGGCATTAAATGCTACAAAGAAGTTCAACATTTGTTGAGTAAAGGTATTCGGCCTGAAAACATTTTGGCTGTCGAGCGCGAGAAGGCTGCCTGGGGAGAATTTGAATCAAATTGTCGTTCTGTTGGAATACGTCCGGTATTTGGAGACCTTCAAGAGATTCTTCCTCATCAGGTTCCTTTTGATATTGTCTGTATTGATTTCCTTGGACAGCTCTGTAAAGCAAACCTTCGCGTTTTACATACACTTCCACTGAAGGACAGAGCGATTATTTCCCTTAATATGCTGGCAAAGAGAGAAAGTGCTGAAATTCAAGAGGAATTAAGCCAATTGAAGATGCAATATGATGGTACTCATAGAAGTGAGCAGTCTCGCATACAGAAAGAACTGTTACGCAGACCATCAGTAACGACTGAACGCTCAACAACTCTTCAGAATGCGACGGACGCACATCTTCTTCATTTGGCTGAGGAGACAAGGCGGCAGACAGATCGAGCTATCTCAGAAAAATTTGAACCTGTATCCGAGGAAGTAAGAGATGTCACCCTTTGGTCCGCCATGCGTCACGCCGGAGCTTTGAATGAACAGCAGTGGAAGTTCAACAATATGTTTACGCCTTTCCCATTTCATCCAACTGATGTTGCTGAAGGTCGGACGGACTCAATGAATAAATACGTTATACTTTCTAGGGCGTGCACGAAAATATTCGGTCCAGATATTCACCGCGTTGAAGCATGGCTGCACGCAGGGAAACTTTTAGGAGACAGTGAGTTGTATTACAGTTGGGATGCTCTCGCTTTGTGTTCACATATAGGACTCCGTCAAATTACGGCTTTAGAAAAGTACAAGTATTTGAGTCGTGTTGGTAAAGCGCCTAGTCCATTTTTCACTAATTTAGCGGTAGTGGAAAAGCCAAAACAACTCTATCAAGACGTTAATGCCAGCGCCGCTTTCTTATTGCAGAGTGTCCGTCAATGCATGCGAGATACCGCCTCGGAAATCAAAAGCGATTATCAATTTATCTTTGAAAGATATGAAATGCCGTTACGAGAGCATGCGGTTCCTTGCGGTACCGATCGCCTGGCAGGCATGTATATTGCATCTGGAACCGCCCGTAGATGTCAGCGTATTTCTGTACAGGCGTTGGCAAATGACTTTCTGCGTTTCAATTCTGGAATGGCAAGTTACCCACTCAATGATTACCATGCCGTTCAGCAGGTTGAGAGAAAGGCAATTACGTGAGCCTAACCAGTCCCATCCCCACGCCTCGTCCGTGAGCGTGGCGGGCAGCTTTAACGAGTGGAACCCCGCGGCCAAGCCGCTCAAGCGCGGCAAGGACGGGCAGTGGACGGCGGTTCTTGTGCTTCCCCCCGGCCGCCACGCCTACCGGTTTGTGGTGGATGGCAGCGATTGGCGGGAGGATCCCTCCTGCGCAGATCGCGAACCCAACGCCTTCGGCGGGTTCAATAGTGTTCTCTCGGTGGGGTAGGGGAGAGTGGGAGAGGACTATTAAATTAGCACAAGCAGTTTCCTCTACTTGTGTTGTTCGTTTGTTTCAGGATAGTTTCGCTAGCTGACGACCATACAATAACTTCTGAAATCCAATGAATACCGAACGAATCTTCGCAACGCTTCCGAGGGCATTTTCGGCGTCTGCGATGGCGTGGTACTTCAGGTTCAGGAGTTTTGGCAGCTTCTCTTCGTCTAACTCTTCCACGCCACTATCTATGTACTTACTCAATACAAATTCCAGGAATTCCTGCTGCTTGTCGTCGAGTCCCTTGTAAATGGCTTCGCTTGCGCCCTCCACCCTCTTTTCTCTGGTAATCGGCTTGATGGCAAAGGACACGTAGGACAGGACATCGAAGAGGTCACTATCTTCCGCAGAAATCAGCTTCTGCAACGTTTCCAGTTCGTCCTTGCCGTATCCCAGTTCAGCAATTTTCTCCAGAAACGCCTTTCGTGTGCTTGGGTTTGACCAAATTTTTCGTAGCTCCTCTTCGCTGGAAAAGAAATCAGGCAGGGAACCAAAGAGATTCTGCAAAAACTCTTCAATGGAAATGGGCTTGCCGTCCGCGCTCCAGAAGGAGGTGGCAACCATGTGCTGAATCTCCCGCTCTTTTCCATCGCGCAATTTTATTTTCAGGATTCTTCTCGGAGGCGGTTCCTCATCGTCATCTTGTCCTCCCCCATCATCCATCGGCGGCTCAAGCGGTTCAGGCTCCTTTGGCGGTTTTTCAGTCGTCTCGTCTATCGGCTCACCGTCCCAAGTGGGGTCGGCAAAATGCTTGTAAGCATCCACGAAGTCCAAAATGGTGAAGTACTCCTTTCCTTCGAAGAGTCTCGTCCCGCGTCCGATAATCTGCTTAAACTCAATCATGGAGTGCACGGGGCGCATGAGAACGATGGTACGGATGTTTCGGGCATCCACCCCCGTAGAGAGTTTTTGCGAGGTCGTGAGGATGGTAGGGATGGTCTTCTCGTTATCCTGGAACTCCCGTAGATACTGTTCTCCCCTTGCTCCGTCATTTGCCGTCACGCGCACGCAGTAGCGGGGGTCGGTGCTGGTCTTGTATTGGTTAATCAAGTCGCGCACGGCCGCCGCATGCGATTGGGTTGCGCAGAAGACGATGGCCTTCTCCTTCTGGTTTATTTCGGCAAGTGCAAGACGCACCCGCATTGCTTCGCGTTCCTTTATCTCGATGATGCGGTTGAAGTCTTCCTCCTCATATATCTTCCCTTCCTCAACCTCCCCTTCAATAATCTGGTCGTCCGAGGTGTACACGTACTCGTCCAGGGTGGTCTTGATGCGCTTCACCTTGAATGGTGTAAGGAAGCCGTCGTTGATGCCTTCTTTCAGGGAATAGACATAGAGGGGTTCGCCGAAGTACCTGTAGGTATCCACGTTGTCCTTCCGCTTCGGGGTCGCCGTGAGGCCGAGTTGTACGGCAGGGGAAAAGTATTCCAATATCCCCCGCCAGTTGCTTTCGTCATTCGCCCCTCCACGATGGCACTCATCCACGATGATGAAGTCAAAGAAGTCAGAAGGATAGGAACCGAAATACGGCGTCCCTTTCGGCCCACTCATGAAGGTCTGGAAGATGGTGAAGAAGATGCTACCGTTCGTCGGGACGCCTCCCTTCTTGCGTATATCAAGCGGGCTGATGCGTACCAGCGCGTCTTCAGGGAATTTTGAGAAGGTGTTGAACGCTTGGTCTGCAAGGATGTTCCTGTCTGCAAGGAAGAGGATTCTTGGCCGCCTTTCCGCGTCCCGTTTCAGGTTCCAGCGGGATTGGAACAGCTTCCATACAATTTGGAAGGCGATTGCCGTTTTACCCGTCCCCGTGGCAAGCGTCAGCAGCATCCGCTGTTTATTGTTGGCTATGGCGTTCAGCGTCTTCTCCACTGCGATTTCTTGGTAAAACCGCATGTTTGCGTCCCCAAATAAGTTCTCAAACGGCACGGCGGCAAATCGGTCTCTCCAGTTATTCTCATGCGGGTACAGCCTCGTCCAAAGCTCTTGGGGGGTCGGGAATGCCTTCACCGTCCCTTCCTTTCCTGTTTTCATGCATATCTCATAAATCTCCTTTCCGTTGGTGGCATAGGTGTAATCAATGTGCAGTTTCTCCGCGTAGGCCTTTGCCTGGGCTACGCCTTCCGATGCCTCTTCCCTGTCGCTCTTGGCTTCCACCACCGCCACCTTTTGGTTGTTGAACACAAGGATGTAATCGGCAATATCGCGCTTGCCGCGCGTCCCTCCCACTTGGATTCTTCCATCGTTAATATGGAACTCACGACGGATTCTTGAACCATCCACTTCCCCCCAGCCGCTTTCGCGGAGTTTAGGGTCTATCAGTTCGGCGCGTGTTTCTGATTCGTTCATATTTTGGAAGGACTATAGCTCACCAGCAAAGGCTTTAGAAAGAAGGGATTGCTTCAGCTCATCAAGTGCAACTATTTTTTTCAGATAAATGGATTCGAGACAGCGGGTCGTCTCGAAATAATGTTTGATTCTATTGATTATGACTTCCTGTTCGGAAAGCGGTGGCAGCGTAATTACAAATTTTGCAACACTTTTCGCCCCAAGGTTCGGTTGGGCAGCGCCATTTTGATACTCCTTAATTTTTCCTTGACCGTGTGGGCTGATAAGAAAGTAGAAAAGAAAATGGCGATTTAGCGATTCGCAAGGACGAATTATGACCAAAGAGGATGCTACCGCGCCCTGAGTGAATGGTTCAACTAAAGCAGTTTTTCCAAGCGTTGCACCACGCAAACAATAGACCAAGTCTCCCTCCCGGATCTTTCCACTTCGTAGCGTGTCGAATTTTTTCCGTGAGATATAATTCATCTCGTTCTGGGATAGAGTCCCATCTGGTTGAATGTGTCCTGTGTTAATCCACGGTATTCCAGAAGACACATACTCCTTTCGATTCGGGTAGTTTTTTCCTCGGTCTCCGTTCTCAAATGCACAAACTTCCTTTAACGACTTTTTCGGCCATTCTCCTCTGCCTTCGGTGAAGGCCGCATTTAGATAGCTTTCAATAAGTTCTTTAGAATTTTGAAGATTCTTTTCAGCATTCTCCTTTGCCTTTTCTATCGCTTCAAAGGATTTATCGAGAATGGAGACAATGCGTTTTTGTTCGGGAAGTGGGGGAAGGGGGATTTCTAGAGAATACAGAAGGCTTTGGTCTAAATGCGGAATTGCAGCGCCAGTTTTTTTAGAATTGAATAAATAAAATTGAAAATCCAAGAAAGTATGTAAGAAACGTGAATCTAATTCATTATTATGTTTAATCTTCCCCATTGTCGAAGCCAATACTCCATTAAATCCTTGAAACATTTCACCAGAATTGGAACCGTCACAAATAATAATCATTTCATCTGTATTCACCTGCACTGAATTCCTATCCTTTATCGAGACATATTCAGCATTACTTGTACCTCGAAGAAACTTTGCAGTGAGATATGGAAGACAACCTTCTTTTCTCTCTTTTAATATTAGAGGCTTGCGACCTTTAATAATCTTACAAACTTCGCCGAGTTTTTGGGTTTGCCACTCTGATTTCATAGATGGTCAGAAGGAACACTAACAAAGCTTTCACCTCGTCTAATAAGCTCTGCATAAGTTAATATTTCTATACCATGTAAGGTATGGTTAAGCCTTCTCAATCCCTCTTTTTTTTCTACCTTCCATGTACTGCTATTTCCAATGAGGATAAAGGCTCTTGGTTTTAGTAATGAAACCTCGATGCCGTAAGATTTCTTAATTTGTTTTTCAATTTCTAATACTTGCCTATCAATCTCACATAAATAATTTGCTACTTGACCGATAGCAATGTTCGAATTTCTTGACCAAGCCCATGACCCTCGATGACTTTTATCTTCTTCAAGCACTTCAAAAGAGGGTAGTTTTATCTCGAGAATATCAACAAAGTTATCGAGTGTTGGAAATAAATAATCAGGCATTATTCCATTAATGTTGATTTTTTGTTTCTCAATAGGTTTTTTGTAGTTGGCACCAAAAAGCCAATTATTTGCATATATCCAATTCTGCCAAGAATCAGAACCATCCGTTTCGGGATAGCTCTGCGTAAGGCGTTGCTTAAGATTATCAATAACTTTCTTCCGCTGAAGCACTAATTGACCAGCAACTATTTTATCTGCTAAATCAGGGTCCGATTCGCTAAGAGAGGCCCAGAAGTCTTCGGAATAGCCTAGCAACAACAGTTTTTCTATTATATCCTTTTTATTTTTGTCAGTAATTATTATGACGCTACTCCCGCCTTCAGAATCTTTTTCAGCATTCACAAGCTGAGTAATCAGTTCATGATTTGGCAGTTGCCAAGAAGCTGCTTGCACCATATCTAAATACGCCTTGAGGAAATTTTCGTGCATGTCTTCCCTGACCCAAACAGTGTGTTTCCATGCCTCTCCTTCTTTATAACTACTCTGCATTTCAATTATGTTTCCCTGTGGGGGGTTGCCAATTGCTTCTGATGCAATCAAATATTTGTTCTTTTGTATCTCAACCAATGAAACTTTGAAATGCGCCTTCTCACATATTTTTTTTGCCTTAATTTCTTTCCTAACAAAATGATTCATATGAAACTTCAGTGAATAACACTGTTACTGATTACTTGTAATAGATTTGCACTTTCCATATCCAAATGTTTCATCTCCTCCAAAATCTCTTTTGGGTCCCGCAATACAGCCTCCCCACCCCCATTCGGGTTCTTCGCGGAAAGGTCAAAAGTACTCTGGTCTATATCAGCAACATCCACGCTCCATGAGTTTGCAGAATCCGCTTTGGTTTTCTGTAGCTGCACAAACTCCTCTAAATCTATTTCATTAAGGGGATTCGTCTTACCTAAATTGCGTTTTAGGTTGAGTTGGTAGTACCACACTTTCTTCGTAGACTTCCCTTTTTCAAAGAAAAGAATGACGGTTTTCACCCCTGCCCCCGTGAATGTCCCGCCAGGCAAATCCAATACCGTGTGCAGATTGCACGTTTCTAGAAGGTGCTTGCGTAAAGACACTGCGGCATTGTCCGTATTGGAGAGGAAGGTGTTCTTGATGACGATGCCCGCCTTGCCGCCCGCTTTCAGAATCTTAATGAAGTGCTGGAGAAACAGGAACGCCGTTTCCCCCGTTTTTATGGGGAAGTTCTGTTGCACCTCCGCACGTTCGTTCCCTCCAAAGGGGGGGTTCGCCAGCACCACGTCGTAGCGGTCTTTCTCCTGTATATCGGAGATGTTTTCGGCAAGCGTATTGGTATGGCGGATATTGGGGGCTTCTATACCGTGCAGAATCATGTTCATAATCCCGATGATGTACGCGAGGGATTTCTTCTCTTTGGCGTAGAAGGTTTTCTTCTGCAGCGTCTCCACGTCTTTGGTGGAGAGTTTCTTGCTGTGCTTCAGGTATTCATACGCCTCCACCAAGAATCCCGCTGACCCCACCGCGCCGTCATAAATAGTTTCCCCGATTTGAGGGGCAACTACCTTCACAATGGTCTTAATCAACGGGCGGGGGGTGTAATACTCGCCTCCGTTCCTTCCTGCGTTCCCCATCTTCTGTATTTTGCTTTCGTAGAGGTGTGACAATTCGTGCTTCTCTTTGCTCGTCTGGAAGTGCAGGCTGTCCACGGTGTCCAGGATGCCTCTCAGGGTATAGCCGCTTTGGATTTTATTCTTCAGTTCGCTGAATATTTCGCCAATCTTATACTCAATCGTATCGGGACTCTCGGCCTCATGCTTAAACTTCTTGAGGTACGGAAACAGCTTGTTATCAACGAAGTCCTTCAGGTCGTCGCCCGTGAGTGCCTTTTGGTGGTCAATCTTCCCATCCTTCGTCTTGGGTACTGCCCATTTTTCCCAGCGATACTGCGACTCTATGATGTTGCTGTAGTTTTTTCCTGCCAGCTCCGCTTCTTTCCTTTTCGTCTCTTCCAAATCGTCGAGGTACTTCAGGAAGAGTATCCATGACGTTTGTTCGATGTAATCCAGTTCCGTTCCCACGCCAGCATCTTCCCGCAGGATATCGTCAATGTTCTTGAAGGCCTGTTCAAACATGGAGAGGGGTCAGAATGATTCATACACACAATAGCATTGTTTGGCTGTTTCTAATAAAGTCATTATTGAGAGCAGACGATATAATATCACTTAGAAACGTAAATTGAAGTAATTCAAGAAGTACATAGGCGTCTTCAATATTTGGTGTTGTCTATCAGAGTTTTATCACGTAAATTTATGTCTATTCTACGTAACATGTTTGAAAGATTTTTCGGTCAACGGTTGGACGAAAAAACTAGGGATCTAGCGACCTATATTTATGCCTTACTTACAGAGAATGGAGTGAAGTGTGACATTTTTTTTCTAACAAAGACTTTATATCTCTGTGACGTTGCAACATATCGATATACAGGTAGGCAAATTACTAATCTAAGTTGGGAGTGGTGGGATTATGGTCCTTTTGATACTAAAATTTATGATTACAGAAAGGATCTAATACATAGAGGTGTTCTAGGTCCTAATGACATTGAAAGTAAAATAAAACATCAATCGGTTGCTTACGTTCATATCCAAAAACTCTCGGATTTAGAAGCCGCAATTACTAAGAAGGTCGTGTTACAAGTTAAGGATTTAGATTTCAATGGCTTGAAGAATTTAGCGTATAAGACACCGCCGATAGAGGCTGCACAACAAAAAGGACTGAAGCCTGGAGTGAAAGCCAAATTAGATTTTAATACAATTACCCGCAAGGAGATTGGGCTTACTACACAAATTTCCTGATCCTCTCTTGGCACAAGCCTTGGCGAGAGGTGCCTGCTTTCATTGCAACAATTTGGAGTATCTTCTTCCAAATTCAATTTCGCAGGTAAAGAATAAATTTTTCATTTGTCTTTCTGATTTTGATTTGAATCTCCAGAAAGTTCCCATAGCAATTTGTACATCGCAAGATGACCACAAGGGTGAAAAGTATTGTATAACTTTGAGTAGCACCCTTTTCCCAAAGGCAACCTTTGTGAATTTACGTTTTGTGCAAATGATGAATTTTGAATTTTTCAAGAATAGAGCGCTGGCTCGAGAAGTTGAAAAATATGGTGATATTGATCAGAAAGATATCGAAGCCATTATCAATGCCACAAAAATATATCCAATTCCTACCGATTCAAAGCGTCGAGAAGAGTGGCAAGCGATATTGTTACTTATCAGGCCCGATCTATCCATTGATTTGACATAGCATTTGTAAGGCATCACTTACTGTTAGTGCTTCAGCATCTACAAAGTTACAAACCGATAGTGGAGGCACTATATGCTATCCTCCCCTCATGCAAGCTACCAAAATATCCGTCTCCTCAGCCCGCAAGCCCGAATCCATCGGCCAGCATGTCCTTATCCAAGGATGGGTCCGCACGCGGCGGGACAGTAAAGGAGGCTTTAGCTTTTTGGACATCAACGACGGCTCCTCGCTCCACGGTCTGCAGGTGATAGCGGAGAAGTCGCTCCCCGATTATGAGTCCGAAGTGCTCAAGCTGATGACCGGCTGCAGCGTTTCGGTGGAGGGGACGGTGACGAAGTCCGTGGGAGGTGAGCAAGCCACGGAGCTCAAGGCCGAGAAGCTCACGGTGCACGGATGGGCGGACGAAACGTTCCCGCTCCAAAAGAAGCGCCACAGCTTCGAGGTGCTGCGCGAGTGGGCGCACCTGCGCCCCCGCACCAACACCTTCGGCGCACTCCTGCGAGTTCGCAACTGCGTGTGCCGGTCCATCCACAACTTCTTCCAGGAGGAGGGGTTCCTGTACGTGCACACGCCCATCATCAGCACCAGCGACTGCGAGGGGGCGGGGCAGATGTTCCGTGTGACCACGCTGGATGCGGAAAAGCCGCCGCGGACGGAGGAAGGTGGGGTGGATCACGCGCAAGATTTTTTCGGCAAGCAGGCTTTCCTCACGGTCAGCGGCCAGCTGGAAGGGGAGGCGTGCGCCACGGCCATGGGGAAGATCTACACGTTCGGCCCCACGTTCCGTGCGGAGAACAGCAATACCACGCGGCACCTGGCGGAGTTCTGGATGATAGAGCCGGAGATGGCGTTCTGCGATTTGGAGGGGGATATGGACTTGGCCGAGCGGTTCCTTCGCAGAATCTGCGGCGACGTGCTGGCGCAGTGCGCGGAGGATGTGGCGTTCTTCAATGAGCGCATCGATACCACCGTGCTGGAGACGTTGAAGGCCATGAGCACGTCCTCGTTCGCGCGTATGTCCTACACGGAGGCCATCGAGGTCCTGCAGAAGAGCGGGAAGAGTTTCGAGTTCCCGGTAGAGTGGGGGACGGACCTCCAATCCGAGCACGAGCGGTACCTGGCGGAGGAGCACTGCAAGAAGCCCGTGATCCTCTACGATTACCCACGCGCCCTCAAGGCGTTCTACATGCGTCTCAATGAGGACGGCAAGACGGTGCGCGCCATGGATGTGCTCGCCCCCAAGGTGGGGGAGATCATCGGCGGCAGCCAGCGCGAGGAGCGGCTGGAGGTTCTCGAAAAGCGCATGGTGGAGCAGGGGCTCAACCCCAAGGATTACTGGTGGTACCTGGACCTGCGCCGGTACGGAACAGTGCCGCATGCGGGGTTTGGCCTCGGCCTGGAGCGCCTCGTGCAGTTCATCACCGGCATGGGTAACATCCGCGATGTGATTCCGTTCCCAAGGACGCCGGGGAATGCGGAGTTCTAGAAGGAGGGAAAGGCAATCGGGGAGCGATGAACGATGAACAAAGAAATTGCGCAAACATACGGCAGCTTCATTCTTGCGCCCTCCCACGGTGCATTTCATAATCCTACCATGGCACTCACCACCATCACCTTCGAGACACTGTTGGAACGCAACGGGAAATTATTGGAGAAGAAGGGAGTGGACCCCGAAACCTTGAAGAATATCTGGGAAACGATCGAAGGCCTCACGGGGCGGCAGCGCCGCAAAGTGTTGGATCTCTTTTCGAAGCGGGAGGAGCTGGTCGTCCTCGCCTCCACCCGGAACCAGCGGCAGGCGTACGGCGCGGAGCAGTGGGAGCAGGACTTTATGCGGTTGGGGGACGTGGAGCGCTGCGAGGGGACGGAGAAGGAAGGCCGGGAACTGCGGGAATTCCTGTGGAGCAAGGTGCCCAACTCCCGCTTCAAGCGGTTCCAGGAACTTTTCTGCAAGCCCGAGGAGTACGTGGTTCCCCCGTTCCGCTTCGTGGGGAAGAATGTCGTCTCCTACGGGCGCGGCACCGACTTCCACGCCATGAGCCTGCGGGGGTGCCTGGTGAGCCCGGACAGGATTCCGGATGACTTGGCGCAGAACATGCGCTTGTGCGAGTTCACGGAGGAGGAATACCGCCGACCCGAGCTGCGGCTGCGGAAGAAGCATGCGGCGGTGGAGCGGTTGAAGATGATGTGGGAAGCCGCCGAACCGCTGCAGCCCAAGCACCATCGCATCCTCGTCATTTCTTCCCCTTCGGAAGAAGTGGCGCAACGGTATACAGGTGTGGAGGGCCCGCATCCGGATGCGCTCGGCACCATCCTCTACGTCCGCGAGAACGGCAACGGGGACGCCGCGCACCCCCGCACGGCGCAACACTTTTCATCCGCCTACGGCGCCTACCGCAAGACGCTCCATGAGGAACGCCTCTACAAAAAGGAGCTGGAAGACCTCACCGCTTTGCAGACCAAACTGGAAGACTTTATCCAGGAGTGCGATGCCATGTGGAAGCATCCCGAACAGCGCGAGGACCTCCGCGCGAAGGCGGGTGCCATCGTTGGCGAGTGCATCACCGCGCTGGAGCGCTGCTCAAACAAGTACAAAGTGGAAGCCCGTGACTTCGCGCGGCAGGCGCAGGGGCTGCGGGACGGCCTCGGACGCGAGAACATCTCCGCCGCCATGAGCAAAATGGTGGCCATCATCAACCGCTTCAACAAACGCTATGCGGATGCCACCCCCAAAGGAGGGTTCAACGCACAGGACCGCATGACGCTGGGGAGGCAGATCAAGCAGCAGCAGGACAGCCTGTTCCAGTACCGCAAGTCTTTGGAAGCGGGGAGCAAGGAACTCGCCCAAGGGAATGCGCAACCTCTCGCGGCGGCGCATCCGCAGAGCCTGGAACGCGTGACCCTGCAGCCTCTCCGCTTCTACAGCGAACACCTGACCGCCATGCACCGGAGCCTGGATGCGTCCCTGGAACGGGGCGACCGGGCGGGGGTGATTGATACCGCCGTCCGCATGCACGTGTTCGGCAAGTTCCAAGCGGTGCGGAGCTGGTTTGAGAAGCTGAAGGAGGACATGGTGGATGCCCGCAAAGTTTCCGTACGCAACATCCGCGCATTCGTGGACGCGCTGTACCAGCTCTTCACCACGTACCAGGTGTTCCCGGACCACGAATTGAAACGGTACAGCGGCGCATTCAACGAGTTGGCACGGGGGCTGGAGGGGCTCCAGCGGGAGCTCTCCCTATACCAGGGCAAAGAGATGGACCTGGACATGCGGGAAGACCTCTGCCGGCACCTCAAGGCGTACGTGGAGCTGTACGACATCGAACAGTTGGCGAAAGCGTTCACGAAGTAATGCCAACGTACGTTGATTTCTGCTGCTTCGCGCCCCATCCCTTTCCCTCTATCTCTTGTGGTGTTTGCCCTTCCGGTATTCCTCCTTGGTCAGCAGGAAGAAGATGCCGGGCAGAATGCCGAGCGAGTTGACGAGGAGGAGCGCGATGAACCACCCCATTTTCCCCATGCGCGCCGCCCGCCACATGCCCCATGCCTTGAACACCGCGTCCGTGATGACGAGGAGGACAAAGATGGCGATGAGCGGCACCATCCACAGCATCCAGAATGAAGGGTCTTGCGTGTTGAACGTGTTCATCATGGAGGGCAGTGTATCCCTTCGTGAGGCGTCGGGCAATTTCCCTCAGGCTTTCCTCGTGCTCTGGAGCATCCGGCTGCGTCCGTCCGCCGTGGCGGACGAGACTACGCCGCGATCGCGTTCCCCATGGTTATCCTCTCGAGGCGTTAGGAAGCTTTCCTTGTGCTCTGGAGCATGACGATCTCCCTCCCCACGTACTGACCGGGGCGGCGGTAGACGAGCGTCGGGCGGCCGGTAATTTCGAGGTCCACCGCGGCGGGGATGGCCACGCGGAAGCCCATGTCGTGGAGCTTGTCCCACACCTTCTCCAGGCGCACCTGGCCTTTACTCGTGTACCACACCGGCCACGTGGCCACCACGGACACGCCGGGGAGGGTGGCGGCGACGTTGCGGAGGAATTCCTCCTGCAGGTCCTCCATGGCCGTCTTCAGCCTGCTCGCTTCCTTGAGCGGCGCCTTCTTCTCCAGCGGCGGTCCCAGCGTGGTCTCCGTCACAATCACGTCCGGGGGCGCTTTAAGTTCGAACGGCTTCCGCGCGTCCTGCTTCCACACCTTGCTCGTCACCTCCTTCTTGGGGATGCCGTGCTCCTTGCGGAGCCATTGCAAGTTCCGCTCACAGGCATGGACCGCCTTGAGGGAGTCGTCGGAGGCGAGCACGTTCCAGCCGCGGAGCATGGCCTCGATGGGCACCACGCCCGTGCCGCAGAAAGGGTCGAACACCGTGAGCTCCTTCTCGGCGTTGCCTCCCACCGTCCCGTGCACCAGCCATGCGCCGAAGTTGAGGAGGATCTGCGCCAGTTTGGGGGGCAGCAGCCCCACGCGCGTATCCCGCGCCGGCTTCTCCATGTCCCGCTTGGCGTAGGCGTTCACGTCCTGCGCGGCCACCGTGCGGCCCACCCACAGGTCATCCCCCTCTTTGATCAGCACCAGCTCGCACCCGTGGGAGCCGTCCAAAAGTCCCTCGTCGTGGAGGAGTACGGAGACGGCGGGAGTCCGCTCCGTTCCCACGTAGCGCGCGGGACGTCCGTGGCTGCGGAGTTCATTCTTGCACGTGCGGTACAGGTCGCGGATCTGCTTGGGGGGGAGGCCGAAGCCGCGGAGGCTGAAGGTCACCTTGCCGGCCACGCCTTTCACTTCGCCACGCAGGAGTCCCGGCACGTCTTCCAGCGTCACGGGCTTGTCGTGCGCCTTGCGGGCAATGGCCACGGTGCCGCCGAGCGTCTGCAGATACGTGGCGTCCAAGTCCAGCGTGCTCCCGAAGATCACCACTTCGCTCCCCAGCACGCGCTGAAGCTCGAAGTCGCGGATGGAAGCGCTCAGTTCCGCGATGCTGATATGGGGTTGGTGGCCGAGGAAGGCGGCGTAGGAAGGCATGGCGCTAGCATATCGTTCTTGGACAGCGGATCATAGCCCAGAAAGGGAAGGCAAAATGCAAAATGCAAAATACGGGCGGAAAAGCAAGTTGGAGAGGCATTTCCAATTTCGCATTTCTTCATTTTGCATTTCTCACGTTCTCTCATCCTGAGAAACAAGCCTGTGCGCCAACAGTATCCCCAACGTCAGGGCGACCGGCAGGAGGTGGACGAGGCCTCGTCCGAACCCCGTCTGGTTGAGCGCTTCCGAGGAGAGGGCGGTGAGGGAGAACAGGGTCGCCTGCAGGACGAAAGCCAGGAGCAGGAAACCCGTGAGGACGGCGAGGGGGGAGAAGAACGCCGTGCGGCGGGCGAGGACGATGAGGACGATGAGCAGGGGGAAGAGGAGGAGCCAACTTCCCTCGAAGAAGAGCATGATCGCCATCGCCTGCAAGGCTTCCGGCTGCCATTGGAGCGTGAATTCGCTCAAAGCATGCGCGTTGCCGAACGTCATGTTGTGGCTCCACTTATAGAGGAGGAGGGGGAAGGCCGTGACGATGAGGGAGCCGAGGAACCAGGCGGCCGCCACGTGCAGGTCGCGCCGGTACAGGCGTTCGAGGCGCCGGAACGTCATCAGGGTCCCCGCGACGGTGAGGAGGGCGAGGGGAAGGTACAGCACGAGCCCCTCGTTCTTCGTGAGGGGAAGGAGGGCGGTGAGCAGAGCGCAGAGGCGCAGGAAGGAGCGGCGCTCCGCGGGATCATCCGTGCGCGCGGCATGGAGGAGCATGGTGAGCGCGGCGAAGATGTGGGTGGCCAGGAACACCTCCGCGTACGCCTGCGTACCGTGCACGAGGAGGAGCGGCACGCTGACGGCGACGTATACGCTGAGGAAGGCCCAGGGCGCCGAAGCCATCCGCCGTACGGTGGCGTACAGCAGCACAAGGAGCGCCAGGAACCACACCAGGTGGACGCTGTCCACCAGCCCCTCGTTCCAGCGTCCCGCCAGGGTTGCGAGCCACGCCTTGCTGAGGGAGACCGCGGGAGGGTACGCGTTGAGCTGCCCCAGAAGGTCCTCCGTGCGGCCGGGCGCCGTGTTGCTCACCGTCTTCATCTCGTAGAAGATCTTGCCGCGGAAGTTCCAGTTCTTCACGGTGTCGTCGAAGGCGGGGGGCAGTGTGAGGAGGAGGAAGCCGCCGGTGGCCGCCTTCCCCGCCGTCCATATTCCCAGGAGGACGAGCGCGGCAAGCAGCCACGGCCGCAGGCGGGGCGAGGAAGGGAGCGGTACCGCGGGGGTACGCCAGAATTCCTTGCCGCAGCACCACAGCACGAGTGCCGTGAGGAGGAGCAGACAACCCAGCTGCACGGCCAGGAACCCGGGGAGCGTGAAGGGGAGGTCCGCAAGCACCGCCAGGAAGAACGTGAGCGTCATGGTGAGCGTGAGGCCGGCGAGGAAGCCCAGCGTCCAGCGCTCCAAGCGCAGGAGGACGGGCGTCCTCCCCTCCAGGAACCGCAGCAACAGGCAGCCGTTGAGCGCCGGGAGGATGATGCCGATGAGGAAGGCGGTGGTGAGGATGATCATGGGGTTGTCCCGTAGAGGAAAGACGTTTCGTCAAACTGCTGCAGAATGCCCCCTCCCTCGGCGATCACTTTGTCACCTTCGAGAAGGCGGCCTTGGCCATCCACGCGCACGTCGTTGCGGCGAAAGACCAGCCACGTGGCGGGGCGGGGGAGCGCATCGGTTTCCACCGGGATGCTGGGGTACGTGAAGTACCGTACGCGGCTCGGAAAGGGGAATCCGGGCGGGCACAGGAAACCGTACGTGGACGAGGCGGTGAGCGCGGGAAGGCTGAGATCCACCGCGCGGTAGAAGTTCTCGAACCGCCGGAATTCGCGTTCCTCCGGAGCGCGCGTGAAGTACGTATCGTAATCCCACTTGGCGTAGCTCAGGAATTCCGCCCCCATGCGCACGTCGTAGAAGAGCCACAGGCTTCCGGCGAGGGCGAGGAAGAGCAGTAAAGCGCGTCGGCGGGCATTCTCCCGCTTGGAACGCCATTGCCAGAGCCACAGGAGCAATCCTCCGATGAGGAGAACGCCGTAGAACAAACGGTTGGCGGACCAGCCTTGGGGCGGAGGGGCATCGAAGAGCGCGGCGCGGGAAACCGGCGCGGAACGCAGGATGGGACCCCAGAGGAAGTTGATGGCGGAAGCGTTGAACGTATCGAAGGTCCAGAAGGATTTCCAGGCGTTCCCCATCCTCTCGAACGCGTTGTACCCGTAGAAATCCATCGTCTCCACGGTGATGTCCGTACCGGCGGGGAAGGCGAAGCCCAGCAGGTCGGGGTGGCGCTTCCAGGCGGGGTAGATCGTGAGGTCCACGTGGTTCACCGTCGAGGAGCCTGCCTGGAACGCGAGGGGGAGCTGGTACACGTTGTTTTCCGGTGTGCCGGGCTCATGCCACAGCAGGAGGCCGCTCACTTCCCGCGGGGCGCTGGTTCGGATTTGGATGATGTCCACGGGATGCGGAAAATCCGTGAGCCGCGCCATGCTCCCCTCGGCGGCGGTGTTGATGCGGATGCCTTGTTCCGTCGGCTGCGCACCCGTCCATCCCTTCATCTGCCATTGCCCGGGCATGCTTCCGCCGGAAAAATCCCACAGGCTCGATTGCATGGCGACCGCGGATACAGGGAGGGCCAGCAGAAGGAGTGTGACGGGGAGGAAGCGGCGGATCACGAAGGGATTGTAATGCAAAATGCGAAATGCAAAATTGGAAATTGCCGTAACGTTCATTTTGCATTTCCCATTTCAAATTTCCCCTTGCTCTACTCTTCCCCCGCCACCCCGATCTCCTCCGGTCCCCCGGTCAGCACCGCCTTGATCCTCCGTACTCCCGCCGAGGAGCTCTCTTCCTTGCGGATCTTGAAGCCGCCGAGCATGGACGTGCGCGCCACGTGCGGGCCGCCGCAGATTTCCTTGCTGAAGATCCCCTGGGCGTCATTCCCCACCACATACACCTTCACTTCGGCGCCATAGCGGGCGTCGAAGACTCCCATGGCCCCTTCCTCCTTGGCGCCCTCCACCGTGGTCACGTGGAAGGAGACGGGAAGGTCATCCTTAATCGCCCGGTTCACCAGCTCCTCCACTTCCTTCACCTGCTCGGGCGTCATCTTCTCCGAGTGGTTGAAATCGAACCGCAGGCGCTCCGCCGTGATGTTCGATCCCTTCTGGGAAACGTGGTCGCCCAGCACCTTCCGCAGCGCGGCGTTCAAGAGGTGCGTGGCGGTGTGGAGCTTGGTGGTCGCCGACGAGTGGTCCTGCAGGCCGCCCTTGAACTTCTTCTCCGCACCGGCGCGCGAGAGGGATTGGTGCGCTTCAAACGCTTTCCGGAAACCTTCTTCATCCACCGAGAATCCCTGTTCCCCTACGATCTCCTTCGTGAGTTCCAGCGGGAATCCGTAGGTGTCGTAGAAGTGGAACGCAGCATCACCGGGAATTGTGCGGAGCCCTGATGGAACAGCTGAAGCCTGAGCAATAAATTTACTCACAATTTTCAATCCGTCCTGGAGCGTCTTGCCGAATTGCTCCTCCTCCTTTTGGAGGGTGTCCTTGATCTCCGCCTCCTTCTGCTTGAGGTGCGTGTACACGTGGCCGTACTGGTTGATCACTTCCGCAGCGATGCGCGGCGTGAACGTTCCACCATGCTCTATGCCTACGCTCCGCGCCGAGCGGATGGCGCGGCGGATGAGTCTGCGCAGGATATATCCCTGGTCCACGTTTGAGGGTTTCACGCCGTCGGCGATGATAAAGGTGGCGGAGCGCAGGTGGTCCACGATGATCCGCTGGTGACGGAGGTCCGCCTTGCCGCCGGCGGCTGGAAGCTGAAGGCTGACTGCTTCCAAGATCGGCTTCAACCTGTCCGTCTCGTACGCGCTCTTCACGCCCTGGAGCACGGCAGCCGTCCGTTCCAATCCCATTCCCGTATCCACGTTCCGCTGCTTGAGAGGGGTGAAGGTCCCATCGGCGTTCTTCTCGTACTGCATGAAGACGTCGTTCCAAATCTCCATCCACTCCTTCTCGTGCGTCTTCGGGTTCCCCTGCGGTTCGCCCACGCCCACCCAGTAGAACATCTCGGTATCCGGCCCGCAGGGTCCCGTGAGGCCGGCGGGGCCCCACCAATTGTTCGCTTTGGGCAGGAAGGCGATGCGCTCTTCGGGGATGCCGAGTTTCTTCCAAACCGCGGCAGATTCTTCATCCTTGGGCGCATCCTCATCCCCCTCGAAACAGGTGACGGCGAGCATTTCCACGGGGATCCCCAACGCTTCCGTGAGGAACGTGAAGCTCATCCGTATCGCTTCTTCCTTGAAGTAATCGCCCAGGCTCCAGTTCCCCAGCATCTCAAAGAACGTCAGGTGGGAAGCGTCGCCCACCTCATCAATATCCTGCGTCCGCACGCAGCGCTGCACATCCGTGAGCCTCTTGCCCGCCGGGTGCGGTTCCCCCAGGAGGTAGGGGACGAGCGGGTGCATGCCGGCCGTGGTGAAGAGGACGGTGGGGTCATTCTCGGGCACCAGCGGCGCGCCGGGGATGACGGCGTGTCCGTGGGACCGGAAGAAGTCGAGGTACGCCTGCCGGAGCTGGTCGGTGAGGAGGGGGCGCATACGCGGGGGAGAGTGTAGAGCGAAAAGCCTTACCGGGGCTATTTCTCCCGTACATCGGGTGAATCAAGAGTAGCGAAAAAGACGCAATTCTGCTATAATTATCTCAAAAGACACATGCCCAATCCGCCAGTCTCCTTTAACGCCCGGGGAAACCGTGCACAGAGCATCACGGTGATCCTCCTTGTGTTGGCCGCCGTCATCACGGTCACCACGCTGATGCTGCTCTTCATGCGCGGGCGGGAATTCATGGAATTCGAGCTCAAGCAGAGGCTCCGCTCGGTGGCGGCCGTGGCGGCGTCGCAAATTGACGCGGAAGACGTGGCGCGCATCAACACGCGCGCCGATACCACCGGCCCGGCGTTCCGGGAGGTGGTGCAGCGGATGAAGGGCATCATGAAGAACGCCGTGGACGTGAGTTCCGTGTACATCATGCGGAAGACGGAGGACCCCAATACCCTCGCTTTCGTGGCGGACGCCATTTCCCTCGATTCCTTCCGTGAACTGGACACCAACGGCGACGGAGTCTTGCAGCCGGATGAAGAGGCGCCTCAACCCGGCGACCCCTACGACGTGAGCGCGCTCCCCGAACTGCGCGAACTCTCCTTCCTGGGGCCCGCCGTGGACGAGGGGATCAACTCGGACCAGTGGGGGACGGTGATTTCCGGCTACGCCCCCATCCGCGACGCCAAGGGGGAAGCGAAGGCCATACTGGGCATCGACATGAACGCCGATGATTACGTGCGCCTCTCGGGCAGCGTGTTCTCCTCGTTCCTGTTCTTGCTCCTCCTCGTGGGCGCCACGTCCATAGCGGGGGGCATCGCGCTGCTCCTGCTCGAGCGCAAGATGACCATGTACCAGCAACTGGAGCGCGAGCGCATGGGGCTCCTGCTCCTCGCCTCGCACCAGCTGGGCGAGCCGCTCACCATCTTCAAGTACTCCGCGGAAGCGTTGCAGGATGAATTGGGCTCCTCCCAGCTCAAGGATGCGGTGAAAGACCACATCGCCTCATTGAACGAGGGCGTGTATCGCATGAACAACATCCTCAACGTCATGAAGCAGGCGGCGAAGATAGAGGAGCAGGGGGTGGAGGTGCACCCAGCGTGGTTCTACATGGATGCGCTCATCCGCGACGTGCGGGTGGCGTGCGAGCCGTACCTGCGCCGCCGGGAACAGACCATGGACATCGCGGTGGAGGGCGACATGCGCGCGTGGACCGACAGCCACCTCGTCACGAGCATCCTCATGGAACTCCTGGACAATGCCATGGGCTACTCCCCCAAGGGGACGCTCATCACCGTCAAGGCGGAGCGCCTGCGGAACCGCGTGCGCATCGCCGTGCGCGACCACGGGTACGGCATCCCCCCCGCCGATCTCCCGCGCCTCTTTACCAAGTTCGTGCGGGGCACCAACGCGCGCCTCCACCGGCCGGACGGCAACGGCCTGGGGCTCTTCATCGTGCAGGGGATCCTGCGCTGCATGGGCGGGCGCATTTGGCTGGAGTCGGACGCGGAGCAGGGGACCACCTTCACGTTCGAACTGCCGGTGGAGCCGGAGGAGGTGAAGCGGGAGGTGAAGATGGCGTGAGGCAGCGGGAACATCGTCACGCGGGAGTTCCCTGTGTTTCGTCTTGCCTCTGCACGGTGAGGAAGAACCGCTTACAGTCCATCACGGGCGCGAGACCCTCTTCCTGCAGCGTTGCGGCGACGGCGTGCATCACGTTGGGGTGGCTCATGGGGCCGTTGGCGCGGAGGATCCCCGCGGGACGCAGTCTCATGAGCGCTTGCTTGAGGATGGCGGTGAGGAGTTCCGCTTCACGCTCATCAAGGTGATGGTCATCGTTCTCTTCCTTCGGTAAGCGGTCCCTGATGGCGATGCACAGGCTCTCCGGGAAGATGATGCGGTCGAACGTCCCCGTCTCCGGCCAGGTCCCGTGCATGTCGAACGCCAGTGCGGGGAGGGGCGCCGCCGCGTCCGTAATGTCGGGGTCCGTATCCGTCACGAGGATGTTCTCCGCCGGAACGCCGAGCTCCGGCAGGAGCCGCTCGAGGTACGCCGGCATCGCGCCCACGCTCAACAGGCGCTTTCCGGGTTGTGAGAGGAGCGCCACGTCCTCCTGCGTCAGCAATCCCGTAGCCGCGTGGTGGCTGGGGCGGAAGCGCCAGAATTTCCGTTCCTCCTGCATCATGCCGGGTTCGTCCTCACGCAGCTTCCCCGCGAAGAGCCGCTCTTCCAGTTCCCGGACGCGTTCCACGAACGGCCGCTGCGATGCAGGCGCTTTCTTCCGCTTCATGGGCGCATGGTACCGAAACCCTCGCGGATCTTCAGGGAGAAATCGGGGTGTTCGGCGTACAGGAGCGCCGCGTCGTTGATGCGGTGCCGCGCGCGCGCCCCTTCAAACGTCAAATCCGTATCGATCAGACCCAGGTCATACGCCAGGCGGTCGGAATAGGCGGGGAGGAGCACCTTGAAGCTGAACGGTATCCGCCGCGGCGAGAATTCATGGATGTGCCGCACGATGTTGGTGGTGCAGGTGTTGGTCAACGTGTTGTAGAACTCCGGCTTCTCGCGGAGCGTGTTGGCGCGCTCCACCATGGAGAGGAACAGGCGCCGGATGACCTCGCGGGGGGCCCGGACCGGATACACGTACACGGAGTCTTTCCGATAATTGGACCGCAGCTTCACCAGGTCCCGCTCGTCGCCGATCACGTACATGAGCTCGTACTGCCTGAACAACCCGCGCAAGGAAGAGAACTTTTCGCCCTTCTCTTTGCGGATCTCGATGGAGATCCCCATGAAACCGCCCCCCCGGAAGCCGAAGCTGAGGAACGCATGCGCCGCCCCCTTCCAGTGCGAGAACGGCTCCACCACGTACCACAGGGATTCCAGGTCGCTGAGGCGGCAATCCTTGTCCTCGTAGGCGATGTCATACTCCGTCACAGTGCGGTAGGTGAAATTGCGGATGTTGCGGATGTGCACCGTGTCGCCCCGCACTTCCGCGGAAGGCAGAACCGCCTGGTCGGGGGACCAGTCCCGGTCGTTGGAGGGCCGCACGAACATCCAGCCGATCAGGACCACGAATGCCGTCTCAAACCATCGGCGCTTTTTGCCTTTCTCCAAATGCATGGGGGGATTCTACAGGGGGTCGGTGTGGGTGTAACGCATGAGGAAAATCGCTTAGGAAAGGATAAAAGTTGATGGAATGGCTGCGGGAAACAGGTATACTTCTTCGTGCATCTTCTTGCAGTACCGTGAAAGGGGATGACCCGGCTTTGTCCTGCGGGACTGCGCCGAGGCGGGAGGAGGTAGTATTTCTTCCTCCAGTGCTCGCGTTCATTAACACCACTGGGGATGACAGGCTTTCGACAGCGTGATACTCGTCTGGCTTCGTCTCCGTCCGGGATGGCAACGGTTCCCGCACCCAACGTTGCAAACCATAAGTGCCAGACTATCTGACACGTTCCGCGTAACCGGACGTCGCTTCGCGGCTTCTCTGAAGCCCGTGTTTGCGTTCGTTCCGGCCTATGCGTAATAAGTTCCCCTTTGCGGGAACACGTCTCTCCTTTGATTCTCGCTGGGAGGAAGAGGCGTCATCAGCGAGACAGGTCATCGCCTGACGCAACGGTGATCTGACCTTTCCGCGTCAACCCTTCCGGGTTCATTCTCGTTCCTTCTTGAGAATCCGGAAGAACCAGAAGGAACATGACGGTACAGACAACCAGTCGACACGTTGGACCCGGGTTCGACTCCCGGCATCTCCACCATTTGACTTTTTGAGCGTTTTCCTTCCTCAGAAATGGTTACGGGAAGCGAAAAACGAGCGGTTCCAAATCCGCGTTCCTTATCGAAGCGTAGCGGCTCATCGAAAAGGAGCTTCAACACAAGCCGCTGATCTTCAAAGATTCGAGTTTGCCACATCCCATAGGGATCTTTGATGTATCCGAGCATATGATCCAAGGCGGTTCCAAACTCATCTGAGTCTCTCTTGGACTTGCCCACCTTCTTTTCCAAATTTCGCCGCTCTTGTTGTAGCTCCTCAATTTGCTCCTCATATGCCCCTACAAGCGATTCCCTCTCCGTCTGCGAGATTCTCTTGGTGAGTGCCTTAATCTCGCTCTTAACCGCCTCCAAGCGGTTCCCACGCTCTCTCCTGGCGCTCTGTACATCCGCCATCCGGGAGTTCCATTCTTGCGTCATTACTGCTTTTATAAATTCCAATACCTCCTCCGTTGAACGAACATCGCTGAGGATTTTCTTAAAAGCATCCTCCATTACTTTCCGTTTCACGCTTTTTTGCCCGAACGCGCAGACTCGCGTTTTGCATCGGTAGTAAGGAAACAGGTTGCCCCGGCTCTGTGTCCAACTTGCCGTCAATCGCTTCCCACACCCATTACAGAGAACAAAACCACGCAGAGGGAAATCAGGATCAGAGTCTTTGCGCTCGGATACTCCCTGCCTCAATCCGAGGCGGTCTTGTATGCGCTCGTATGTTTCAAGGCTGATCAGCGCATCATGGTGGCCTTTCCTGCGTTCCACCTTCCACTTGGGATATTCCACGTATCCCGCATAGAGAATGCGCGTGAGAAGGCGCTTCACTTGCTCCAAATGCACCTTCCCGCATTGCTTACGATGATGGAAATTCTTGGAGTCCAAGAAATGCTGTACGTCCATCTGTTCAAGGAATCTCCCTGAAGCAAAACCCTCCAATGCCTCCTTGATAACTCCTGCCTTTGACTCATCAGGAACGAGCATTTTTCCGTGCCCCGGTATGTTCTTGAATATGTAGCCGGGGGGATTATCGAAGCACCAATAGCCGCTTTCGAGACGTGCCTTCATGCGGTTACACACCTGTCTCTTATTCTGGTTTCTCTCAAGCTCCGCAGCTCCTGCGAGCACGGTTTCCACAAATTTTCCTTCCGCAGAATCCTCAAATTTATAGCTCGGACTTTCAAGCTTTGCATTGCGCGTATAAATCGCGGTCTTCAATGCAAAATGAGCCTGCACATCACGCGCCCATCTCTTGATGTCATCCACAATAACGATAGTGGGAGCATCGAAGGGCTGTTCTTCAAGGAACACGAGCATCTCCTGCATCCCCGGTCTCTCTAACAGCCCTCCGGAAATCGCCTCATCCTTGAAGACGCGTAATACACTGTATTCCTGCGCCTTTGCATACTGCCTGCATCGTTGTTCTTGGCTCTTGATGCCGTTCCCTTCTCTCACTTGTTTCTCGGAAGATACCCGGCAATAGATGACTGCTTTTTGGTTCATGGCTTCAAGTTGTGCGTAGTAGTTGCTGAAGAATCCATCTGAAAACGCCAAGCTGAGAAAGGCCTACTGAAAATAGGGAAATTAAAGCAGCAATCATACAAACCATTGCGACGTTTCTTCTCCTGTGAACGGGCAAAAGCATTTTTGTTGTCTCTGTCTCGATCAGTTTGTTTGTATCATCTAGAGTTTGAGTCAATGGCATCAGTGCATTGTAGGTCTCAAGAAATCCTTTCGCATGAAACTGCTTCATGATCTCTCCAAGCTCTTTTCTTCGAGAATCAGCGTTGATGACGCGCTTTGTAGCATCAAGATCAATAATCCGCAGATAATCTTTCCGATTAAATATTTCGAGTATGATGGAAACGAATGCAAGAGAAATACCAATATACAGAAGCTTCGAGAGCAAATTGATTTGATCGGTACGGGAAAAGAAAAAGGAAGAAGCAGACAGTATTGCTACATTGAGCGTAATAAAGAAGTTGGTCGGACGATATGTTTGCTCACGGAGATATTCATTTTTATTCTCAGTGTTGGCACGGGCAAACTCATCAAATATCTCCATCAATTTGTCAGCAAATTGAGTAAGGACTTGCGTTAGATCGTGCCGTTGTTCGGATGGTTCAACCATGTGATGAATTCAAGTAACTTTGAGCGAAGAAATGAAACTGTCCAAGTCCTCACTCTTAATCCGATAATCTCTTCCCATTTTGTACGCAGGGAGATGCTTCGATTTCACATTGCGATACACTGTCATCTTGCTGACATGCAATTTTTCTGCGACTTCTGCCAATGTGTAGAACTCACGAGTTGATGATTGAGAGGAAATCATGGTAATTGACTGGAATATACTAAGATGAACTTTCGTTTACAAGGCTTGTTACGTGAACTCATCTTTGAAGTATTCATCAAGAGCGCGGTTGACCCATGCACGGGCAAGCGTGAGCAGCTCCATTGCCTCTTCATCAGTAAGTTGAGGCCTCTTGAGTATGCGCCTGCAATCGTCAGCGCTGAGCATCGCAGGCAAGCTTGCTCTTCGCTCATTGACTCAACGGTGACTTTGGCTTACTCATACGATTCTTTCCACATACCTATCTGCATAGTTACAACGGAATAGTACGCCCTGATATCCAAATTTGTTTCGCACCTTCTCATTGATTAACCGTGCAGCATCATAAAGCTGGCGATCTCTCAGATCGATACCCTCCGTTCCTCCGTCAATTCTCGTATGTAGAGGAAGTGCAAAGGCGGCTGCGAGAAGACTGTATTGTTTTTCCCGCTCTCGAAACTTAAGCACTGTATCGATACCATCCATGTGTAACACTCCACCATGAAAGTGAAAACGTGAGCCGGACGATTTCTTCTCAGGGTGAGCCATCCCTTGTTCTGCGCGGAGAAGGCAAGCCCGTTCTTCCAGTAGTTTTCCCGGAAGAAATCTAACAACAGTGGAATAGGGTGGCAATCTGGCAGGGATAATCTCGGCCATATAGTCACCCCATGCTGCTTTGTCATTCTCAATACAGCCATGTTTGTGCAGGATCTTCAGAAGTTTTTTTGCCTCGTCTTCCGTCATATCTGCATCATGGTTGAACCGCTCATAGGAGATTGCGACCAATTCTTTTCCATCGGCCATTTCCTCCTCTTCAAGGAGCAGATTGACCACGCGAAGAAGCTTCTCATTGAATGCCATTCGTTCACTATTATTCACTTATCTGATCTTCTTTTGTAGGGCGTCTGGAACAGAGTGTAGCGACTGATTATTTATGGCTTCGGCAATATCCCATTCTGCATACTCACCATCCTTCTCCGCAGCCGTTATAAGATCCTCGTATGTTGTGACAGTATTGGCCTCCTGTCGCTTCTCGGCTTCCATGAAGCCATGATTGGCCTTGAGGAGGAAAATCGCGCTTGTAGGGTGGATTTTACGCGAAAGAGAGTCCTTTTGGAGATACAGCCTCTGAAGAAGTCGCAACTGTTTTATAGTGGCGGAAAATTCATCATGCTTCTTTGCCCATTCCACAATTGTGTCATCATCCACCCCTAATTGAAGTGCCAGTTCTTCGATAAAAGGAATCTCTTTAGTACGTGCACAATTCTCCACGTAGCGCCTTGCGCTCGCGACAATGTCCGAACCGTATTTAGTGGGTCTACCGACTTTCCCTTTCATATGCATATCATACGCCCTAACTCTCAATAGCCCATGATAAGAGCTAATTCAGACTCTTCTTGTAGCCAGCTTTATTTGCCTCCTCCTCACTTGGAAAGCACTTGAACTTATATAGGTCATTGAAATACTGACTATCGGGGGTGTAGTAAATGAGTTGTCCGTCATGCGTCTCACCACGCACAACACAAGAAATATCAGATGCATCTTTCGATAGGATATTCACTTTAAATTCTCTATCTGAATAATTTCCTTCTCCAACGGTATAGTAGGTGGAGCTATATTGCTGGGCTGTCGTTGTGGGAGTGAGATCAATAGGGAAAAAGAACATATCCGTATAGTTACCAAGCTTATAGTCATAATATTTATATGTTGTTCGAGATAATGTGAGACATTCTTTCTGATCTTTAGCACAAGCTTTGGAAAAATACACAGACCAATCCGCGCTGCTATCCCACTTGATTTCACCCGTCTTCCCATCGTTGTTATAACCCTTCACAGTCATCTTATCTCCATTCCTACTGACATCAATTGTATAGCCATCATTGAAAGTATTTCCTAATACCACCTCAGGATCACTAACAAGGCGGATCTTCCACTTCTGATTTGCAATTAGATTGAGAAACGCATTATTGCTTGTCTGACTAACGGTATTGATAGTCCTTCGACTGTTACACCCCGCCAAATCGCAAGATACTGTCTTATCTCGTAATACTCTTCTGCTTACATGGGAGTCATCTTGTTTCTGTGCAAGGCTGCTTTGAGATGAAGTCGAAGAAGAAGGTAGGTCTTGTACATTTATCATCTGACAACGAACTCCAAATCTTTTCTCCACACGGTCATTCACTCTATCCCACATCTTTGTATCGCTAGCGTAATTTTTCACAACACGGACACACACACGGTCAACAACGCTCTCCGCGTTGGCTTTCGGAAGAGTGAGAAGTTGCAGAGAATATACTGCACTCAGTAAAGCTGCCGACGCAAAGAGTCGCCGCATACAAGAAGGGGGAAAGCAAGCTCAGCATAGATCCATGGTTGTAATGTTTCAACTATATCTGCTAATAGGGAGGCATTAGCGTGAGTTGTCACGCTTATGCGCAAGTCCAAGCAGAAACCCCTTAAGGTAATGGCGGCTGGAGACGTCGCCAAGCTTCTTGGGATCTCTTATCAGTATCTTGATCGTATTGCGAAGGAAGGAAAGCTGCCATACCAGCAGACATCTTCAGGAAAGATCTTTCTTGAAGAAGATGTTCTCGCATTCAAGAGGGAACGGGAGAAGAAAGCAGAGACTGATCCAAGGATTAAGCGAGAACAGTAGAACTTGTCTCCAGTAGTACATGGAAGGGGCTATCCTTGTGTAACAAATACGAATTTGAAATCAAAGCCATTTCTGCCAAACTATTCCCTTATGTTTGGCATCCAACAGCATCACGGCGGCGAAGAGGCATCAATACAATGGTGCGAAGATCACTTTGAGGAACTGTCTTCTTTGCCGCCTCGGATACGACATGACTTGTTGTTGCAATTCTCAATGAAGATGATTTACGGCATCTCGAAGCAGCAAAAAGGACAATACCAAGCCATAGTGAAACAGCTCGAAAAGAAATCAGAAACGGTTTCTTCCAATGGAGCTGATTTGCAGATGGCTCTTAGTGGGGATAATTACATATTTGCCACTCCCGACCGTTTGTTAGTACTGCTTCCTCATATTTCGAATGATGGAGACGTATTTCCGCTGTCTCATTTGCTGAAACTTCGGGACTTCGAAAAATCTCTCTATCAGAAATTGGAACTATCTCAGTTGATAAGAAATGAAGAGGGCAAGTGTCAGGGGTGGTGGATTTGCAGTAATGATATAGGCCTTCAATGCAATTTGAATCTGTTGTTAGTCAAAACAAGAATACGAAAGAAAGTCAGAAATATTCTTTTCATTGCAGAAAGGGCAGTAGCAGAATCTCAGCGCGGAAAAGGTGTTGGCAGATATTTACTTGCACTTACAGATGCTATTGCCGTTCTCAATGAATGTTCCTTTTCTTTTGGTGTCCTGAGACCATTCAATCAGCAAGAAGAAAATCTGCCTCTGCTGAAGAGAGGCCACAGACAAGCAGGATATCGTGTGCATGGGAATATCGCAGTGAAGGTATACGAGAAGCAGTAGGTGCAATTTACAAGGTGCGAAAATGCTCAATGCTAAATCAGCAAAAACGAGGAAATAAGAGAAACAAAACAGAATTGCTACTCTTTAATGAAAGGGATTTGGCCATTTGCCTGCATTTTCTCAAATTGCGGTTAACCAAATATGAGTTCTTTGTTGCAGTATTTTGATGGCCTATCCCTACAAATCATTGGGATATGCTACCAGCCATAGTCGATGTATGTGATACTCTTCAGCTATGAGTAAAGTATTTGATAGGTTTTATTCAATGTTTGGGTGGCCAACATTGGATGCAAAAACGCGGGATCTTGCTCGTTACATTTACATTCAATTTACTGAAAACAACGCAACGTGTGATACGTTCCAATTAGCAAAAGCAATGTATTTAGCTGATGTAGCTTGCTACAGATATACTGGTAAAAAAATTTCCAACATTCAGTGGAGATGGTGGCCTAACGGCCCTTTTGATCCTTCGGTTTATGACTATAGAAAGGACTGCTCCTATTCCGGTTTTCTTGATTCTCAAGAAGTTGCTGATTCGAAGCATGGTCATAAATGCGTGGCTTATGTAAAAATCGATCTTCTTTCAGATATTGAAGCTGCTTTCGTAAAAAAAGTTGTTAACAAGATATATAACATTGATTTTAATGAATTAACTAAAGTTGCATATAGCACAGAGCCTATGAAAAAAATTGGGGCTAAGCCAAACGGGAATGCCAACAAGCAATTATTAGATTTTTCAACAATTACACAAAAGACCCTTGGCCCTTCAAATTCCTGATGAGTGGCTCGCAGTTTCAATTAGGAAAGGGGCAATATTTTTGTGTCTAGGATTAAAATACAAAAGTCCCGAGGACAGAGATTTAATTAACGATAAATATATTATCTGCTTAACAGATTTAGACCATGCAAGACAAAGAGTACCCGTGGCAATAACAACAACGCAGACGGATCATGGGAAACACGATCATTGCATAGAATTAATCAATTACGATTGTTTTCGTAAAAAGACTTATCTGAATTTAACCTTTCTTCAATTTCTCCCCTTTCAAATGTTCAAATCCGCTTTTGAAAACAAGAATATATTTCAGGTTGGAGAGCTCCGTGAAGAAGATCTGGAACAACTGAAGACTGAAACGAGAGTGGCAAATATGCCTACTCATGCCTTACGAAGAGAGGAATACCGGGCCATACTAGTGCTTCTTCATGATGATATAGATATCTAGATGCTTATTGTTTGTGCTTCCACTCTCTTCCAGTGAGTAACTAAACAAGGAACTTACGCTTCTGAAAGCCCACCAAGTGCTTGTACCTTGGCATTTTTCAGAATCTCGTACCACTGGAAAATCAACTCCTCCAAGCGATTCCAATTATTTCGTATAGTGTCCACCATTATTCACTCCCAAATAATTGAAGTCCTGCACAACGCTTGTATGATGAGGATTCTCTTCATAGCGCATATTTGGCAGATAACAGGGTTGCCACTGGCGTAGTCCATCGTGTCCCGACCGATGTAAAAGAAGCTTTGGTTCTCAATCCGGATCTGTTGGAAAAATGGAATGGACTCACCTCTCTGGCACGTAACGAGTGGATTTGCTGGACTACTATCGTGAAGCAGCCGGAAACAAGAAAAAATCATATTGAGCGGCTGCAAGCGGAACTTCTTGAAGGCAAGCGCCGACCGTGTTGCTGGCGGGGTTGTCCGCATCGCGGACCGAAAGCGAAAAAAGGTTGAAGGGCAATGGACATGTTTGTTCATCAATTCAAGTGTATAACAATTACGCCCAGTGCAGCGATATCGACATCATATTTGTCTGCTGTCATACGCCCAGTGCAGCAAAGCCTGCCGCTGCCTTCGCCTGCAGGAGAGATCGCCGCGATCACAGTTATGTTTCACCTGCGTGATGTGTCGCTTCATCGCAAGCCACCTGCGAATCTGCCGATCATCTTCCTCGGGCATACGACGACCGAGATAGTAGCGACAGTACCACTGAAACCACCCTCGCGGATCGGCGGGATGAATCCATCCCTTCCTCTTCCACACCGATAGCGCCTGGCTTGCATTCACGCCGAAGAAATTGAGAGCGGCATCGTGTCGCTCGTGGCAGAGCTTCGCTTTTGTAAACCAATCGGCAGGAAACTCATCTATGCAGTCCGTCATGTACTTCCCGCCGAAGACGCCGAGCTCGAGCATCTGCTTCGGCGTGAGCTGGGGCTTGAAGCGAGGATCGAAGTGAGAGCCTTCGGCTTCTGTAAGGATGTATCGACAGTTTTGCTGCAGAAGATCGTTCACCGTGACGACAGTATTCTTTGCCATGTCATCGTGGCGGCGGCGGGTCATGCGAATGTCTGCTCTATGGCGTAGAGTTGGATGATCAGAGGTTCAGTGGAAATTCAAATACGTAATCGTGAGCTGTAAGCATGTGGCAAACGTCACCCACAACAGGTACGGAATCTGGGCGTACGTAACCCATGGAGCATACGGAAAAATACTTCGCATCGCCCAGATCAGCGTCCCGAGGACGAGGAGGATATCATACTCGCAAGGACGTTACTTTTGAGCCCGAACTGCAGTGGCGTGAATGCGAAATTGAAGAGGAGATTCAGCACAAACGGCAGTGCAATCATCATCACGATCTTCTTCTGTGCCGCCATCACAAAGACGGCGCCGAAGGAAATGATGATGCCGATGTAAAGCACGGTCCACACCGGCCCGAACACGGTTGATGGAGGAGCCCATGAGGGCTTGATCAGCTGTTGGTACCACGTGTAAGTCTCCATGGGTGCATGATAGCACGAAATGCAACGTCTGGGCCGTGGACCGCGCTATACTCCTCCCCATGAACCACGGCTTCTCGCGCGAAGAGCTCGCCATCATCCGTCCCTGCAATACACCGCGGAAGATCCAGGATTTCCTGTGCACGATCCCGCATAACTTCGAGCACGGGAAGCACACGTGCCTCTCCCCGCGGCAGGTGCTGCGGGAGCGTCGCGCGCACTGCGTGGAGGGAGCGGCGCTCGCGGCCGCCATGCTGCGCGTGGCCGGATGGCGCCCGCTCGTCATGGATCTGCGCGCGGTGGGACACGATTTCGACCACGTCATTGCCCTCTTCCGCATCGACGGGTGCTGGGGCGCCATCAGCAAGACGAACCACGGGGTGCTGCGGTACCGCGAGGCCGTCTACCGGAGCGTCCGCGAGCTGGCGCTCTCGTTCTTCCACGAGTACTTCCTGGACAACGGGGAAAAGACCCTGCGCTCCTATTCCGGCGCCATCGACCTCTCGCGCTTCGATGCCGTCGGCTGGATGGCGCGGGAGGGGGAGATCTGGGATATCTACGCGCACATCGACGCCGTCCGCCATTACCCCATCCTCACCCGGGCGCAGATTGCGCGTTTGCGGCGCGCGGATCCCATCGAACGGAGGATGGGCAAGCTGAGCGACTGGCCGCATCCGCGGAAACGAAAAACAGTCGGTGATACTGTGCATTGAAGCATATTTCCTACTTCTTCATCACCGCGAAGCACGCGTTCCCGATGCAGCGGCATTCGTTCACATCCTGCGCCACGTAGCTTCCGCAATCGCAATCACTGTCCTGCGTGCAGGCGGTCGGGAGGCTCTCGCTGACGGCGGGGTCTTGCGCGTGCGTCCACTGGGGGCACACCACGGCGCAGCTCCCCTCGACGCACTTGGAGCCGAAGGGGCAGTTGGAACGAATCAAATAGCTCATGGGGGTTTGGCACTCGTCATCCCGCGTGCAGGCTGCGCCCACGTTCCCGTCCGTCTCCTCCCGGGGCTGCTGCAGAACTGGCCGGCAGGCGCTTTCCACGCACTCCACGCCATAACTCTGCGCGCAGCCGTACATGCAGTCGGATCGGTATGCCTCCACCATCGCCCGCATCCGTACCGCCTCGTCCGCATGCACGTAGATGTCGCAGCCGAAGGGGCACTTGCTCCCGATCATCACGCAGTCCTCCGCCCGTTCGCAGCGGTTCGCCTGCGCCAGTTCCGCACGTATGCTCCTCTCGCTTGGCGCACAGGAAGCGAGGAGAAGGAGGAGGGGAATGCAGAGGAGGGAGCGGGGTCGGATTTCCATGGGGAGAGGGAGAGGAGGCTCCCATCATAAAGGGGGAGAGTCGACACACAAGCAGTGCGGCTTGCGAAGCAGCCCATGTCTTTGACAAAGACCGCGTCATTCGCGATCATAGGGGTCTATGCGTACCACATTCCTCGTCACCTCGGTCCTCTCCCTCACGCTCCTCGCAGCCTGTTCCGCGGCGCCGAACGACGGCGACCCTGTGCCGCCGGTCTCCTCGTCCTCCGCGGCATCGGAGGCCTCCGTTTCGAGCGTCTCCAGCGTCGCTTCCACGGACGTCACCCTCACGCAGCCGCAGCCCGGCGATACCGTCTCGAGCCCGCTCACGGTGAGCGGCGAAGCGCGCGGACGCTGGTTCTTTGAGGCCAGCTTCCCCGTAAAGCTCCTCGATGGCGACGGCGCCATCATCGCGCAGGGGATTGCGGAAGCGCAGGGGGATTGGATGACCGCGGACTTCGTGCCGTTCATGGCCACCCTCACCTTCGACCCGCCCGCAACATCCGCCGGAACGCTCGTACTGGAGCGGGATAATCCCTCGGGATTGCCGGAGAATGACGCGAGCGTTCAGGTGCCGGTGCAGTTCTGATTGAGGAAATCCCCCCTTTCTTTTGTCAGGGCGACAAAAGAAAGGGGCAAAGAAAAGCGCTCCGCCGCCGAAGCCCCCCCGCCCGGCCCTGTGCCTCCTCTTCAGCCCCTCCAAGGATTCGGGGCTGACTCGTCGGCAGGCCATGTCGAAGCAGGGCCTTCCCCTTCACCCCCCGCGGCGGCGGTACCTCTCCCGCTGTTTCTTGAAGATAGATTTGCAGTCAGCCTGCGGCGAACGGCTCCGGCCATGTTGGTGTTTCTGTTTTGTACTTTGAACAAATAATTAGAACAGACTTTTCAAGAGCCTTTAGGGCTCATTGCCATTCGTCAAACTCCTGGAATTCCTGCTCTTCCGGTTCCATTTCCATCTGCTCCACGCGGCTGGCGCCGGAGGTGGAAACGTCCACCGCGGGCGGGCGCTGTTTGTACGTCACGCTGCTGGTGCCGGAGATGTCGCCTTTCAATGATTCGCTCACGTCCAGTTGCGCGGCGCTGGCGCCGCTCAGGTCCACCGTGGCGTTCTTCGCGGGAAAGCGGACGGCGTCCACGCGGGAGGCGCCGCTCAGCATCAAGCCGAGTGCGTCCGCGGAGCCTTGGAGGACGGCGCGGGAGGCGCCGCTGAGGTCGAGCGTGAGGTTCTTTGCGGTGAGCGTTCCGGTGATGGAAGAGGCGCCGGAGGCCTTGAGCGTCATCCTGTCGCCCTCGAAGCCGCTCACTTCGCCGTGCGAGGCACCGTCGAGATCCACTCCGTCCAACGTGGGCATGCGGATATCCAGCTTCACCCGCCGGTTGCCGCAGAAGAAGAAGCAGGATGAACGCCATCCCTCATAGTCCATCTTCAGCGTGCCGTTTTCCACGCGCACCTTTGCGCGGTCCAAGTCCTGCGGCGCCGCTTCCATGGTCACGGCGTAGGTATCGCCCCGGTGCACGGTGAGGAACGCCGAACCGCCCACTTCCACGCTGCGGAAATCCTTCAGGTCCGCTTGGCGCGTCACCGTCTCCACCCGCTCGCTCTGGATCCTGCGGGCCGCCGCTTCCAGCGCGGGCGCGTGGGAGAAGCCCGTCACCGTGAACGCCACGAGGGCGACTACCCACAGGGCGATGAGCGTGGAGACGCTCCGCACGGAGAAGGTGTTCTTCATGTCCATCAGGCTCGAGCCCGCCATCAGGAAGAAGATGAGGGGCAGGAAGGCGAGGGCGTAGCCCGAGAGCATGAGGGTGAGGAAGCCCGGCCGTCCCACCACGGATTGGAGCGGAAAATCGGCGAAGGCGGAGGAAGGGTTGAGCATGAAGTACACGAGCGCGGAAGTAAGGCCCGCAATGGCCAGCGCGATGCCGAGGATGATGAAAAAGCCCGCGGCGCGCATGAACAGCGGCACCGCCATACGCAGCACCTTGCCCAACGCCTCGATGAGGCGGCGGAGGATGAGCACGGGAACCGCCACCATCTTGCGCGCCGCGTTGCGCGTGGCGGGGTTGCGCACCTTCTCCTGCACACGCTCCTGTATGGCGGAGAGTGTCACGCGCTTCTGCTCCATCTCCAGCTTCTCGGTGGTGGTCTTGGCTTCCGGCAGAATGATCCAGAGGAGGATGTAGACGATCATGCCCATGCCGCCGAAGATGATGGTGGCGGCGAACACCAGGCGCACGATGGCGGGGTCGATGGCGAAGTAGTGGGCGATGCCGGCGCTCACGCCGCCCAGGATCTGGTCATCCGCGGAGCGGTACAGGCGGCCTTTGAAGAGCGGCTCCCCCGAGGGCCCCTTCGGGGCTTGGTCCTTCGTTTCCGTCTCATCGGCGCGCCCGGCATCGAACTTCTTGAAGTCCTCCACGGTCCCCATGCGCGCCGTAAGTTCCTCCACGTCCGCGAGCGTCACGGCCTTCCGCTTGCCTTTCAGCTTCTCGCCGAACTCCTCCGCGATGCGGTTCTCGATGTCCGCCACGATCTCGTCGTTGTCCGGGTAGGAGCGGAAGTGGGCGCGGATGGAGGAGAGGTAGGAGTCCAGTGCGGCGAACGCGTCGTCTTCGACGTGGAAGAGGATGCCGCCGAGGGTGATGGTGACCGTCTTATGCATGGGAGAGGAGGGAATGGATGGAATCGCTGAGGGACTTCCATGTACGGGTGAGTTCGCGCAGCACCGTCTTGCCCTTGGCCGTGAGCGTGTAGTACTTGCGCGGGGGGCCGTTCTTGGACTCGCGCCACTCGTAGGCCACGAGCCCGTCCGCGCGGAGCCGGCTCAAGAGGGGATAGAGCGTGCCTTCCACCACGAGCAAGTCCGATGCTTGCAATGTTTGCAGGATGTCCGTGGCGTACACGGAACCGCGCGAGATGATGAGGAGGGTGCAGAACTCCAGGATGCCTTTGCGCATCTGCGCTTGGGCGTTCTCGGTGGGGAGGTCGCGGGTCATAAGCGTGTACAATGTAGCGCATGGTACCTTGCTTAGCAAGGTAGCTTGTAGTCAATTCTTCCTCGCATGTCCGCACCGGTTATTCCCCGATGATTTTGACCAGGACACGCTTCTTCCTCATCCCGTCGAACTCCCCGTAGCAGATCTGCTCCCACGGCCCCAAGTCCAGCTTCCCGTCCGTCACGGCCACCACCGTTTCCCTCCCCATGATCTGGCGCTTGAGGTGCGCGTCGGCGTTGTCCTCGCCCGTCCGATTGTGGCGGTAGTGTTCGGGCGATGCGTTGAAGGGCGCCAGTTCCTCGAGCCACCGCTCGAAGTCCCGGTGGAGACCCGCTTCATCGTCATTGATGAACACCGACGCGGTGATGTGCATGGCGTTCACCAGGCACAGGCCTTCCCGGATCCCGCTCTTCTGCACCGCCTCTTCTACCCGGGGCGTGATGTTCACAAAGCCCCGGCGCGCGGGGACGTCCATGGTGAGGTACGCGGTGGAGGACGTCATGGGGGAGGGGGGAGCCCGGCAAACCGGTCACGTCTCAGTTGCATTCGTACTCGCAGGTTGAGCGGGGGAAGGCCCCGTCCCGTTCCGTCGGGGGGAACACCGTGCAGCGGAAGGAGGCCACCTTCCGTCCGTTGCAGAAGTAGTCCGGGAGGGAGGGTTGCGTGTCCAGGGAAGCGCAGATGAGCTTGCAGGCGGGGGCGCCGTCGCGTGTGGTGCAGAACGAGACGCACGGTTCCTCCTGCGAGGCTTGGGGTTGGCTGGCCACTCGGGAAGAAGCGGCGGAGCGGAGTGAGGAGCGGACGGAGGAAGAAGAGGGGAGGGAAGCGGGGAGGGAAGCGGGGAGGGAGGAGGCGCGGGAAGAAGATGCAGCGGGGTCCGGCTTCATCATTTCCTCACAGGAGAAGGCGATGTTCGTGGAGCGGCGGGTGTATTCCTCCCCTCCCACTCTCCGGACGGACGTGGAATGCTGGGAGGGCGTGACGCACTCTTCCACCCGGAACACGAGGTCGAAGGTGATGGATTGGCTTCCGTGCAAGGAGAAACCGTTCCCCTCACCCGCCAACGAGCAGAGGATTTCACCGTCCACTTGCATGCAACGCTCGTCAGATTGTTCCTGCAGGAATTGCAAGCCCGCCGGCATCCGGTGGGAAACCACGATGTCCTCCACCGGCGTCTGGCTGCGGTTGACCACCATCACCAGGAGCGACAGCAAGCCGCCCTGTTGTGCGGAGGGGATGCCGATGTGGATGGTGATATCCTGCGATGCACCGGTGGCGAGGGTGGTGGCGCTCAGCTGTGCGGGTGTGCGGGGTTCTTGCGGAAGACGGCCCGTGTGCGCAGACCAGAGCAAGCCGCAGGTGAACAGCATGGCTGTGCCGAGGACCGTCGCGGTGAGGCGGCGGGAGGGAAGCCGGGAAGGCGGGAGGGGGGAAGACATCGGGAAAAAGTTACGAGTCGCGCCGTACGCAGTCGTACGTGCAGGAGGGAGTGCCGCGCAAGGTACACTCGAAGGAGCGGAGCCGTTCCCCGGCGGGGCAGAGAAAGGCGTTCATGGTCGGCGTGGAGGGGAGGTTGATGCACAGGCGCTTGCAACTCCTCTTGCCGTTCTCCACGGTGCAGAAGAGCGAGCTCATGGCGCCGTTGCAGGAGGACGTTGCGGGCGCGGTGATAACGGAGGGGGCGGAAGAAAAAGAGGATGAAGACGAGGATGCACTGCTCCTGCGCGAAGAGGAGGAAGAGACAGAGGAAGCATCCTCCTCCGCTCCTGACGGAGCTACGGAGGACAGGGAAGATGCAGAGGAGATAGAAGATGCAGAAGATGCAGAAGATGCAGAGGAAGCAGAGGAGACAGAGGAGACAGAGGAAGCAGAGGAGACAGAGGAAGCAGAGGAAGCAGAGGAAGCAGAGGAAGCAGAGGAAGCAGAGGATGCAGAGGATGCAGAGGAGACGGACAAGGGGGCATCACAGGAAACCTTCACTTCCAAGCTCTGCGTATTGTTCGAAGCGTCCGCATCCGCCTCGTCGGTGGAGATCATCGCCGACACGGACAGGGAGAGGCCGTCTTCGCACGTTTCTGCGGGAGCCGGCTGTGCGGCGATGCCGAACGTCCTGCTCCAGCCCGCTTCAAGCTGTATCCTGCCCTGGCAAATGGTCCCCTGTACTTCCGCGGTGGTGCAGGGGAGGTCCTGTTCCTGCTGCGTCACCGTGAGGCCGGGGGGGAAGTACAACGCCAGCACCAGGGCGGCGGAGACATCCCGCGCATTGGTCACCTGTGCGGAGAACGTTTTCGGTTGCGCCGGTTGCACGGTAGAGGGGCCGGTGAATTCCAGGCGCACGTCCCCCCGCGACTGGAGGCAATCGGAAGGGGTTCCGGTGCACGCCCACCCGTCCTCCACCCGGCAGATCTCGTTGCAGCCGTCGCCGTTCCCCGCGTTCCCGTCATCACAGGCCTCTTCCGCGTCAAGGGCGCCGTTGCCGCAGGGATCGGCGGCGGGATTGCAGAGGCAGGCGGCGGGGGCGCAGGTTTCCGCCGTTGTGCACGACAAGCCCGGCTCGTTGCACTCCTCTCCCACTTCCGCCACTCCGTTGCCGCAGACGGAGGGGGGGTACGCGAAGACCTTGCGCATCGTTTCCCCGGTGAGCGGACCGTCCCCCACCAGCACAACCTTTCCTTTCCAAGCCACGGCTCCCAAGGTGTCCCATTCCTGCGCGTCGGAAGAGAGGGGTTGGGCCGCGGGAACGAGTTGCCACTGCACGCCGTTCCGGGATTGGGCAACGTTGCCCGAGGCGCCGTCGATGACCCAGAGGCTGCTCCGGAAGACGACGATGTGGAGGTCTTCGAGCGATGAGAAGGAAGCGGGCAAGGAAGAAGCCTGCGTCCAGGTGGCGCCGTCCGCCGAGGAGAACACCCGGCGTTCCCCCTGGGATTTGGCGTCCTCGATGTAGTACATGCGGTCGCCGAACGCCGTCGCCAAGCCGCGCGACGTCTGCGCGAAGAGCGGCCCCACCTTTCGCCACTCATTCTGCTGCAGTTTGTACGTGTAGCCGGAGGCCCCCTTGTCGTATTCGGTGCCGCCCAGGAGCCAGAGCGTCCCCCCGAAGGAGACGGCCGCCATGCGTTCCAGGTTGAGGGGAAGAGCGGGGAAATCCTTGGCGATCCCTTTCAAGCGGAAGATGTTCTGCGTGGGTGCGCAGGAGGATTGTGCGTTGCAATAGCGTCCTCCCAACAGCAGGATTTCGCCGTTGTGGACCACCGGTACGGTGTCCCGGATGGGGAAGGAGAGCTGCTGCACCTTCCACTCCGTTCCGTTCGCCGTCACGTGCGCCGCCTTCTCGGCCAACGAAGCGCCGATGCGCGCCCCGCCGATGGCGTAGAGTTGGGTCCCGTCCGTGGCGACGGCGACCCCCTGCAGCCTGCCCAGGGATTGTTCCGAGAGAAGTTTCCACGTGATGTCCGAAGGGGCGGTCTGGCCGACGAACGCTTTCCAGGTGCCGAAGGAGAGTGCAGGCACAATCAGCGCAACCGCAACGAGCGCGGTGAGCAATACCCCGGTGCGGCCCATACGTCGCATGGTGGGAACTGTATTATTCTTCAGCGGAACGGGCAAAGGTTGATAGTGGACTGGTTTACGTATTTAGTATTGCGTATTACGTATCGCGTATGTGCTCCCAAGCGTCCTTGGCTGTCATACTCGATACACAATACGAAATACGCAATACTTCTCCAATTCTCTCTTTCCCTCAAACACTCCTTCACCTCAATAACATCTTCATCAGCCAGTTCCCGATGCCGAACACGAGGATCACGGAGAGCCAGCCGGGGAGGCCGCCGTCGATTTGGAGGGAGACGAGGGAGGGATCCAACCGCTGGGCGGCCCAGACCGTGAGCCACACGAAGAGGCCGTTCACCAGGATGAAGGCCAAAAGGGTGGCGACCAGCTTGAGCGGCAGCGTCACCACGTCCAGGAGCGGCCGCACCACCAAGTTCATGAGCGTGAGGAGCGCGCCGATGATGATGGAGGCCGGGAACCCGCCGTCCATCACGAACGCCTGCGGCACGAACGCCACCAGCGCCCATACCAGGGCGATGTTCAGTGCGAAGCGGAGGGTGAGTCGAAGAGGGAGTGACATGTTTGGAGGGAGTATAGCATAACCGGGAGAGCGGTCAGTTCTCAGCGGTCAGCTGTCAGCTTTCAGCGGACAGCGGTCAGTGGCAGAACTGAAAGCTGAAAGCTGGAGGCTGGTAGCTCAAAGCTTTTCAAAGCGGAAAACCACCTTCTTCCCGCTCATTTCCGTCTCGTGGTCGTCCCCCTTTACATGAGTCAGCGTGGCGTTCGTCTCTTCCTCGATCATCTTCCCGCACTCCTTGAGCACGTCGTCCGCGCCTTCCACTTGCAGCTTGATGCGGTCGTGGAGGTTCAACCCCGCTTCCTTCCGCTCGCGCTGCACCGCCCGGATCAAATCGCGGCCGCAGCCTTCCAGCACCAGTTGGTCGGAGATCGCCGTATCCAAGCCCACCACCACGCCGCGGTCGCCCGCCACGTTCTGTCCTTCCTTGCCCACGTACACCACCGTCACTTCGTCGGGGGCCAACCGCTCTTCCCCGATGACCACGGACCCGTCCTTCCCCTGCGTGAACTCCCCGCGCTTGCCCGCTTGGATCAGCTCCTGCACGCGCGCGCCCAAACGGGGCCCCACCTTGCGGGCGTCCACCTGCGCCACGGGTGTCCCCAGTGCTCCCGGATCATCGATGAGCGCGACCTCCTTCACGTTCAGCTCCTCCTGCAGCAGCCGCAACTCCTCGTCCGTGAGCGGGTCTTTGCGGAGGGAGGCGGGAATGGCGATGGTGGCCTTGGCGAGCGGTTGGCGCAGCTTCACCTTGGCTTCGGCGCGCAGTTTCAACCCCAGCGAGACGATGGTGCGCAGCAGCCGCGTCTTCTTGAGCAGCGCCTGTTCCTCCTCCGTCAGTTCCCGCTCGGCGGGCCAATCCGTCAGGTGGACCGAGCCGTGCTCCTCCCCCACGAGGTTGAGGTACATGGACTCGGCGATGAACGGCGCGAAGGGCGCCAGGAGCTGGCTGATGGTGAGGAGCACGTCGTAGAGCGTGGCACAGGCCGCCGCACGGTCCTCCTCCTGGCCGGCACCCATCTCCTCCCGCTCATGCATGCTTCCTTTCCCCGCGAAGCGGCGGCGGGAGAGGCGCACGTACCAGTTGGTGAGCGCATCGATGGAAGCAGAGAGCTCGCCGCACGTGGCGGAGAGGTCGTACTTCTCCAGTTGCGCCGTCATGCGGTTCGCAAGGTCCTGCACTTCCGCGCGGATCCAGGTGTCCAGCGGGTGACCGGAGGTGGTCCGCGTCTCCTTGGGCTCCCATCCCGCCGCGTTGGCGTAGGTCACCAGGAACACGTAGGCGTTCCACAGGGGGAGCAGCACCGAACGCAACACTTCCTCCACGCCCTTCTCCGAGAAGCGCATGTCCTCGCCTCGCACGGCGGGGGAGCCCATGAGCATGAGGCGGATGGCGTCGGCGCCGTACTTCTCCACCACTTCCAGCGGCTCCGGGTAGTTCTTCAGCCTCTTGCTCATCTTCTTCCCGTCCTCGGCCAGCACCGTCCCGTTGACGATGCAATGGAAGAAGGCGGGGCGGTTGAAGAGGGCGGCGGAGAGGACGGTGAGCGTGTAGAACCATCCGCGGGTCTGGTCGATTCCCTCCGCGATGAAGTCGGCGGGGAAGCCCGGAGGGAATTCCGCCGTCCCCTTCTTGGTGATGTGCTCCTTGTCGAAGGGGAAGTGCGATTGCGCGTAGGGCATGGCGCCGCTCTCGAACCAGCAGTCCAGCACGTCGGGGATGCGGCGGAAGAGGGGAGCGCCTTTGCCGTCGCCGGACGCCGGCCACGTGATGGGGTCAATCGTCTCCTTGTGGAGGTCGAGCTGCGTCCCCGTCCGGTGGTCCCAGAAGAATTGTTCGGTATCCGCGTACTCCGGGTACGGCTGGTGCGTGAGCTTGGCGGGATCCTCCTGCGTGAAGAAGTGCTTCATGTTCAACATCAGGTCCGCGTGCGTCACCACCACCACGTGCTTGCCGCGGTGCTTGGGGAGCGTGTCGTTGAGGAAGCCCTGCAGACGCTCGTGCACTTGCTTCCACGTCTCCATGCCGGGGAAGTGGTAGATGCTCTCCACCTGGTTCGTCTGCATGCGGTGCGCGCGGCGCGCTTTGACGAAGGCGAGGTCGCTGAAGTCGATGTGCTTGCCCTCGTACTCCCCGAAGCAGACTTCCTTCAACCGCTCGTCCACCACGATGGGCGCCCCCGTGGCCTTGGCGATGATCTTTGCGGTCTGCCGGGTGCGTGCCAGGGGGGAGCAGTAGATGACGGCGACGTCCTGTTCCTTGAGGAACAAACCCGCTTCCTTCGCCTGCTTCTTGCCCGCGGCCGTGAGGTCCGTCCCCGGCACTTCGCCCTGGTAGACGGGGGCGATGTTCCCCTCGCTCTCGCCGTGCCGCAGCGCCGTCACCTTGGTGAAGCGGTCGGTCACCTTCCGCATCAGGTCGTCCCTGCTGCCCAACACCTCGATCTCCCCGCTCTCCTCGTTGCGCCAGATGGGGAGCGGCGTCCCCCAGTAGCGGTTGCGGGAAACGGCCCAGTCACGCGCCCCTTCCAGCCACTTGCCGAACCTCCCGTCGCGGATGTGCCCGGGCACCCACTCCGTCTCCTTGTTCACCTGCAGCATCTGCTCCTTGATCTTCTCCACGGAAACGAACCAGGAGGAGGTGGCGTAGTTGAGGAGGGGGGAATCACAGCGCCAGCAGTGCGGGTAGGAGTGCCGGTAGGGTTGCGGTTCGCCGAACAGAAGGCCTTTCCCTTTCAGCCATTCCGCCACCTTGCGGTCGGTCTTGGCGGGGTCATCCGCCGGCTTCACGTCCGCGCCCTTGAAGTCCTTCACCTCGGGGGTGAAGCGGCCGGACAGGGTGACGTGCTGCAGGAGCGGCAGCCCCTCGCGCTTGCCCACGTTGTAGTCGTCCTCCCCGAACCCCGGCGCAATGTGCACCACACCCGTCCCTTCCTCCGTGGTCACGAAGGATCCCTCCACGATGCGGAAACCCTTCTCCGCGTACGCGGCGGCGAAGTACGGGAAGAGCGGCTTGTACTTCTGGCCGAGCAGCCATTCCACCGGGATGGTCTTGAGCGGCGGGGCGCCCGGGGTCGCTTCGCTGGGCGTATCCGCGGAGGGTGCCAGCCCCAGGGACTGCGCGAACTGTTCCGAGGCGATGAAAGTTGCGTTCCCTCGTGGGAAGGAGACGTACCGGATGGCGGGGTTCACGGCGAGCAGCAGGTTCCCCGGAAGCGTCCAGGGCGTGGTGGTCCAGGCCAGCACGTACGTCCCGGGCTTCTCCGTCAGTTCGAACATCGCCGTCACCGAGATATCCGTCACCTCCTTATATCCCTGCGTCACTTCAAAGTTGGAGAGGGGCGTTTCGCAGCGGGGGCAGACGTGCATGGGCTTGGCGCCCTCATAGAGGAGACCCTTGTCGTGCAGGCTCTTGAACACCCACCAAATGCTTTCCATGTAATCGGGGTCCATGGTCCGGTAGTCCCAGTCCATGTCCACCCACCGGCCCATGCGTTCCACGGCCGTGCGCCATTCCTTTGCGTAGCGCTGCACCGCCTCGCGGCAGAGGTCGTTGAACGCCTTCACGCCCATCTCCTCGATCTGCTTCTTGGTCTGGATGCCGTGCTCCTTCTCGATCTCATACTCCACGGGGAGCCCGTGGCAATCCCACCCGAACCGGCGCTGCACCGTCTTGCCCCGCATGGTCTGGTAGCGGGGGATGACGTCCTTGATGGTGCCCGCAAGAAGGTGGCCGTAGTGGGGGAGCCCCGTGGCGAAGGGCGGGCCGTCGTAGAAGCTGAAATCATTCCTCTCCTTCTTCTTCCTCTTCCCCGCCTTTTCGCTCACGCCGCGCCGCTTGGCGATGCTCCGTTTGAACGTATCCTCCTCCTTCCAATACCGGAGGATGGCGCGCTCGAGAGCCGGGAACGATTGTTTGGGGTCGACGGGATCGAACATAGGTCAAGGGGAAGCGGTGCTACCCGGAGCGCATCCGGGCAAAGGCGAGATGGTTGAGGGGGGAGAATGGAAAGACGTATCGCAGAGCAGAATAGCATAGTTTTTGTTGACTGTGCTGTGTAGGCACGTCTCGGAAGCGCCGTTCGGCACTCCACGAGTACCGGCCGGAGAGAGGAATCCTGCAGATGAGAAAATGCATATTTCTCTTCTCTATTGACATTCAATGCGCCATACTGATAATGCCTTGGCTTTCTATGCCTAAGAATCAGGAATCCCGCAAAGGCACCCGAGCTGCAAGAGAACATCCTGCGGAAGGGGAACCCCATGATTCACATTCCCTGTACGATTCAGGGCAATTTGACGATATTCTCCAGTCGGAATTGCATCGGATGGGCGTGGGATATGGGGCATTGGGGCACGGCATAACTTCGCACCACGAAGCCGTTGCGAATGTACGCAGCCAGGTGCAAGCACTCCGTGCACAGCACCAGGAGCGGGGAGAAACGGTGCGGCAAGAGTCTTCTCACATCGTCACATTCATCCGCATCATCCTTTCGCGCCTCCTCTCCACGTCGGGCTTTTCTCGCGATCATGCGAAACCGGCTTCAGAGAGGTAGAAGGACGGGGAGATGTGGTAGCATAGGTGCTCATGGAGGACTTACGGTCCCGCTTCTCGGCGTCCTTGGCCTATCTGCCGCCACAGGAGCGTTCAGCGGTTCTGCGTGCGCTTCAATTTGCGGAGCGTTGGCATGAGGGGCAGAAGCGGGAATCGGGAGATCCCTTCATCATCCACCCCCTCTCCGCCGCCCTGTACTTGGTGGAACTGGATGCCGGCAAGGACATGCTCGTTGCAGCCCTCCTCCATGACGTGGTGGAAGATGAACGGGCGGATCGCGAACAGATCCGCAAGGAATTCGGGGATGATGTCGTGCGTCTGGTGGAAGGTCTTACGAAATTGAGCAAGATACGTCAGGAAGGGAATCCCTCTTTCCGCCAGGTCGCATCGCTGCGCAAGCTCCTCCTCCTTGCGAGTGAAGATATCCGCGTCATCCTCATCAAGCTGGCGGATCGGCTCCATAACGTCGAAACGCTCTCGGTGCTCCGGCCGGAGAAACAGCAGCGCATCGCGCAGGAGACATTGGATATCTACATTCCCTTTGCGCGCATCGTGGGGCTCCGGTCATGGAGCAGGAAGCTGGAAGAGCACTGTTTCCCCATCGCCCTGCCGGAAGAGAGCGCCGTATGGCACGCGGCCATCCAGCAGAAGCGGGCGGAGCTGGAACAGGAGCGGCTCGCGTTCGTGGAAAGCGCCAACAACTTCACTCCGAAGCGCGTCCATCCCACGCTCGTGCACATGACGGACTTCGAAATCTACCAGCGTCTCTTCCATGACCTCTCGCGCCTCAGGGATACGAGCCGTTGGGATTACGTTCAACTGGTCATCAGCAACTCCTCCACGGTCGCCGACTGCTACCAAATCCTCGGCGCAGTGCATACGCGTCATCCGGTGCGGTCTCTCTCCTTCCGTGATTTCATCAACGCTCCGCAGCCGAATGGTTACCAAGCCCTCCATACCACCATTTTCCTCTCCCGCGATCACGAGGTCCGCCTGCGCATCCAGACGCAGGAGATGTTCGATTTCGCCACGAAGCGGAAAGTGGGGAATTGGATCAGTGCGGGGCATTCCGATGTGACCACTGCCCTCTCTTCCCTCCACAAGCCGACGTTTGACCAGGATCGGTACGTGACGGACCTCAAGCAGGTGGTTCTTGACCGCATGAACGTCTTCACGACCGCCGGCGAAGTGATCTCGCTGCCCCGTGGCGCCACGGGCGTGGATTTTGCTTTCTTCATCAATCCCAATACCCTCTCTTCCCTGGCAGGCGTGCGTGTGAACGGCGAGGAACGGGAGACCACCACGCAGTTGCGGGATGGCGATACCGTTGAGCTCATGCTTCTGGAAACGGGCGGTCGTCCGGAGCGGAGCGCCCTCTGGCTGAATAAGGTGAAATCCATCGAGGCACGAGCCATGCTCCAGCAATCACTGGAAGAACAGCCGCCCTTGGAGAAACGCAGCCAGGGTCGCGTGATGCTGGAGTATGAGGCGCAGAAGTGGCGCCTTCCCCTCTGGTGGCTTTTCCATTGGGCGAAGACGCAGGTCAGGCTGACGCAGGCGCTCGGAGAAGAATCGTTCGATACCCTCCTGGAGAAAGTGGGCAGCGGGCAATTGGCGGTGGGGAAGGTCATCGATGCGTATAGGGCGCTGCTCAACAAGCCCGCGTTTCTGCAGCGTCTCCTCATGATGCTGCGCTTGCTGCCCCGTTCACGCGTCCTGAATCGGGAAGCTTCCGTCATTGATATCGACGTCTACAGCGTGGATCAGCCGGGGATGATCTACAACCTTTCCAAATCCATTGCGGACCGAAAAATCAACATTTCGAAGTTCGCGGTCTACGCGGTTCCCCCCAAAGACGCCCTCTATCAAATCCGCCTGGAAGTGAAGGATTTTCATGAATTCAGCGAATTGTACGATGCTCTCCTTCAGGTCTCCGGCGTGAAAAAAATTAGACGAAGAAAATAAATAATGCACTTGTCAAAGTCAAAGATATTCTCCACAATGCTTCCATCCGCAGAAGAGATGAAGCTCAACTATGTCGATCAGTTTCGGGATCCTTGGGAGCCGCTCTACGAGCAGACGGCAGAATCGTATGATACGTATCTCGAGAGAGAATACGAAACCAATCGAATGCGCTTTGCCGCAGAATGGAACGCCCATTATGAGCAGATGAGGACCGCCTACGAAGCCACAGTTCTGCGTCTGTTGGAATCGGGCAAGAAACGCGAAGGTATGTTCACGGCGGATATCGGGCGCGGGCCGTTTGACCATGACCAACGCATCATCGACACGCTGGTGAAACGGTACCAGGCCGTGGTCACCATCGATTTCGCAACCAGGATTCGTCGTGCGGCCATGACCGCTCTTCTGGAGGGAGGCGTATCAAAAGAGAAAATGTATGAAATGCGGTTCGACATTTCCTCAGGATTGAGCACCGTGTATGACCAGTACTGGGAGGAGAAATTGGGAAGCATCAATACGGAGGAAGAGCTCTGCGAGACAATGGATGTTTTGCACAAAGCCGATATTGTCATGGAGCTTGATGCACGCGTTTCGGATGCCGTAGCAGCGGCAGCCAGGCAAGATACGTGTGCGCTCGCGGGGGAACGGACGTTCGAGGAGCCGTTGAACAGGGACCGGCGCATGATTCTCAGCGAAGGCGGAAAGCGCATGCCGCTCGATCTCGTCTACCTTCCCATGGTGATCGCGGGTACCGGCGTGCCCGGGGAGAAGCGTGTTTGGGGCGTCTATGAGGACACCATCATGTCCAACGATTCGAAGGAAGGCGAACCGAGCGAAGCAACGCTCATCAGCCGTCGGCGGGTGCTGCGCCGTATCCACGGCATCATTGCGGCCTACAACACCGCCGTTGCCGAACGCATCTTCAAGAAGATACTTGTGGATAATCCCCGCGCCACTCTCCTTGCCGTAACGGATGTTTCCACGACGTATGATGATGAGCGGTTGAATGTGGGGGAGTTGCCTCGGCTGATTGTGGATGAACTCATCGGCAATCTTGAGGAAGAAGGCATCTTGGTCTCGAGGAATCTCGATGTAAAACCGTGGGTTTGGAAGGATGAACCCGCTCACCACCATACCGTCAACGTCCTTTCAGCGCGCCTCCAGAAACCGGAGTCCTATGAGGAGTCACTGAGGAGCGAAGGACACGCGTGAGCAGGCCGCTTGCATTCATGCGCCCAACACCCGAAGGATGTGCGTCTGCCGGCTCGGACGGTTCCGGTGCCGTCGGTTTCCTTTCGGCGGGAACGGAGAAGGGATACAATGGCAGCCGTATGGTCCTCGTGGTCGACAACTCCCGCGTGCTCAAGATCGGGAGCAAGCTTCCCGCATTTGAGCTTCCGGCGACGGACGGTTCCACGGTGGACAGTGCGGCAATAAAGGATCCCGTCCTGGCGGTGATCTTCACGTGCAACCATTGCCCCTACGCCCAGGCGTACGAGGGGCGGATTCTGGAACTCGCGCGCGAATTGCAACCGAAGGGCGCATTCTTTGTCCTCATCAGCAGCAACGACCCCGCGGATTACCCCGAGGACTCGTTCGAGCACATGCGCACCCATGCGCGGCAGAAGGAATTCCCTTTCCCCTACTGTTACGATAAGACGCAGGAAGTTGCCAAGGCGTACGGGGCGCTCTGCACGCCCCACTGTTTCGTGTTTGATGCGGAACGCCGCCTCCGCTACAAGGGGCGTGTGGATGACAACTGGAAGGAACCGGGGAAGGTGAAGAAGCGCGAGCTCCACGACGCCATGACGGCGCTCCTCGCCGGCAAGGCGCCCCCCGTCAAACAGGCGGACGCCATCGGCTGTTCCATCAAGTGGAAGAAGGGGAATGAGCCGGCCGCCAAGATTGTTCCTTCCTGAAGAGCTGTGACAGTTCTTGGGCGGTGCGCAGCTGTTCCTCGGTCAAGTCCTGTTCATAGTTGCTCACGGTTCCACTGCGGATAGCCACGCGCAAACCTTGCATCATTGCAGCCTGTCTCACGTGTTCGGGAAAAGACTGCGACGATTCGGCACGAAACGTGTTTTCCACGAACCGTTCCATGGTCTCCTCGAGGCTCGGCACCATACGGTTCCGCATCATTCCTCAACGGGGTGCCGTCTTCAAGAGCAAAATTTCCGGCCATGCGAAGAGGCGAGCACGGGCGCGCGTTTCGCCGATGCCCCGCGTGACCGCGAGCGTCGTCCCGCCCGTCAGCGTGAAGATTCCCTGGCTGTAGTCCCTCCCGATTTTCAGGGGGATGGGCGCGATGGGGCCGAAGAAAGGCAAGCGGAACTGGCCGCCATGCGTGTGCCCGGAGACGATCACATCGGCTTGCAAACTCTGCGGTTCCAGGGTGACGTCGGGGTTGTGCGCGAGGAGGAGGACGGGGATGTCCTCCGGAACCTTCGCAAAGCTCTTCTCCCAATCCACGTCCGCCGCCCACAGATCCCCGGTCCCCGCCACCACGAAGGAGCCTTTGGACGTGCGGTAGAGCACGTTCTCGTTCTCCAACACCAATACGCCGCGTTCCTGCAAATACTGCCGCAGGTCCCGCGACCGGTCCTTCATGTTGAAGCGCTGTCCCAAAAAATCCCGCATGCGTCCCATGTCGTGGTTGCCGAACACCGCCACAGTGCCGATGGAGGGAGAGAGTTCGGCGAGCGGCGCCAGGTCCTCCGGCGAGGAATTGCCGTCGAAGAGGAAATCTCCGGCGAAGAGCACCAGATCGGGGCGCAGCGCGTTGATCTTGTCCACCACCCTCCACAGGAACGCTTCCCCTTTATACGGCCCCGCGTGGAGGTCGCTGAAGACGGCGATGGTGAGTTGCTCCGGATAGGGGAAGGGCACGCTCCGCTCCGTGACCGTGATGATCCGCGGTTCCAGGAAGGAGCCGTACAGAACGGCCATGGAGACGGCGAAGGAGAGGAGACCCGTGCCGTAGAGGAAGGCTTTGGCGAACCGCCCGCGCGGACGCCGCAGGGCAACGGCCACCGTGAAGAGCAAGCAGAGGGGTCCGGTGATGAGGAGGAGGATGGCGAAATCCCAGGGGAAGGTGCTCGGTTGGAACATGTGGTGAGCAGTATGAAGCAGGGAGTGACGTATGAAAAATGCAAAATTGGAAATGCAAAATGAGAAATGAATCCTCAACACGCTCTATGCTTCATCATTTTGCATTTCGCATTTCCAATTTCCCATTGTCCGAGGGAAGAACCGCCGCACGCTCACGATTTCTTCTTGCCGAGCACCTTCTTCAAATACTGCCCCGTGTAGCTCTCCTTCGCCTTCGCCACCTCTTCCGGCGAGCCCTTGGCGATCACGCGGCCCCCGCCCCCGCCCCCGTCCGGCCCCAAGTCGATGATGTGGTCCACGCTCTTGAGCACGTCCAGGTTGTGCTCGATCACGAGCACCGTGTTGCCCTTCTCCACCAGGCGCTGGAGCACTTCCAAGAGGCGGCTGATGTCATCGAAATGGAGGCCGGTGGTCGGTTCGTCCAGGATGTAGAACGTCCTGCCCGTGGCGCGCTTCGTGAGTTCCGTGGCCAGCTTCACGCGCTGCGCTTCCCCGCCGGAGAGCGTGGTGGCGCTCTGTCCCAAGTGGATGTAACCCAGCCCCACGTCCTCCAGCGTCTGGAGCTTGTTTTTGATGGCGGGGATGGCGCCGAAGAAGTTCAACGCTTCACTGATGGTCATGTCCAGCACTTCCGCGATCTGCTTCCCCTTGTAGGTCACTTCCAACGTCTCCCGGTTGTAGCGCTCGCCGTGGCAGAGCTCGCACGTGACGAACACATCGGGGAGAAAATGCATCTCGATCCGCTTGAGCCCGTCCCCCTCGCACTCTTCGCAGCGGCCGCCCTTCACGTTGAAGCTGAAGCGGCCGGGCTTGTATCCGCGCAGCTTCGCTTCCGGCGTGGTGGCGAAGATGTCGCGGACGTCCGTGAAGACGCCAGTGTAGGTGGCGGGGTTGCTGCGCGGGGTACGGCCGATGGGGGATTGGTCGATGACGATCGCCTTGTCCAAGTGCTCCAATCCCTCGATGCTCCCCACGTCCTGCGGCTTGGTGTGCGCCTTATTGAGAACGTGCAGGAGCTCGGGGGCAAGGATGCCGTGGATGAGGCTGGACTTGCCGGAGCCGGAAACGCCCGCGATGCCGATGAAGGTCCCGAGCGGCAGCTCCACGTCCACGTGCTGCAGGTTGTGGTGGTATGCGTCGCGGATGCGGATGCGCTGGCCGTTTCCCCCGCGCCGCTCCTTGGGCACCGCGATGCTCTTCTTGCCGCTCAGGTACTGCCCCGTGATGGAAGCCGCGTTGCCCGTGAGCTCCGCGGGCGTCCCCACCGCCACGATCTCCCCGCCGTACTTGCCGGCGCCCGGCCCGATCTCCAGCAGGTAATCCGCGGAGGCGATGGTCTCCTCGTCGTGCTCCACCACGATCACGGTGTTCCCCAGGTCGCGGAGCTTCTTGAGCGTGGCGATCAGGCGGGCATTGTCGCGCTGGTGGAGGCCGATGGAAGGTTCGTCCAGCACGTACAGCACGCCCTGCAGGGCGGAGCCGATCTGCGTGGCCAGGCGGATGCGCTGCGCCTCCCCGCCGCTGAGCGTGTTGGCGGAGCGCGAGAGGGTGAGGTACTTCAAGCCCACGTTCTCCAGGAAGGAGAGGCGCGCGATGATCTCGTGGAGGACCTTCTTCACAATGGTATATTCATAGGCTGTTAACGCTGTAGAGACGTCCCGACGGGACGTCTCTACGATTTTTAGCGGTACGTCTTTCTGGCCGCTCTCCGCTGAAGGCTGACCGTCCGTCTGTGGGATCAAACTCTTGAAGAAACGTTCGGCACTTTCCACGTCCATATCCGTCCCTTCCACGACGTTCTTCCCCCCCACCGTCACGCCCAGGATTTCGCGCTTGAGTCGCTTCCCCCCGCAGGACGCGCAGGGGAGCTCCTCCATGTACTCCTCGATCTGCATGCGGATGTAGCTGCTGTCGGTTTCGGAATGGCGGCGCCGGAGGTTGGGGATCACGCCCTCGTACGTCGTCTGGTACGTGCCGCCGAACTTGGCGGTGTTGAAGCTCAGGTGCAATTGCTTCTCATGTCCCCACAGTACGATCTTCCGGTGTTCGGGCGTGAGTTCCTCCCACGGCGTATCCATGCTGAAGCCCACTTCCTCGGACAGCGCTTCCAGGAGCTGTCCCGTAAACCCGCTGCGGCTGGCGGATGTGGCCCAGGGATGGACGGCGCCTTCGGACAAGGAGAGGCGGGGATTGGGCACCACCGCATGCTCATCCACTTGAAGGATGGACCCCAGGCCGTGGCACTCCTCACACGCGCCGTGCGGCGAGTTGAAGGAGAAGCTGCGGGGCTCGATTTCCGGGATGTCCTGTTCGGGGTGGTCGGGGCAGACGAACGATTCAGCAAAGCGCGTTTCCTTGCCGCTGTCGGCATCCAGCACGATGAGCGATCCTTCCCCTTTCTTCAGACACAGCTCCACGGAGTCCGCCAGGCGCGTCCGGTTGGGGTTGATGTTGGGTGTGTTTTTCCCTCCACTCCCCGCCCCCTCCGCCGTCGGAGGAGGGGAAGACTGCAAATCCCGTATGACCAACCGGTCCACCACGATGTGGATCGTGTGGGCTTTCTTGGGGTCCAGCTTGATGTCCTCGTCCACCGTCACGATGCCGCCGTCGATCCGCATGCGCACGAAGCCTTCGCGGCGGATGGAATCCACGATCTTCACGTGCTCGCCCTTGCGCCCCTCCACGATGGGCGCCAGCAGGTAGATCTTCCTCCCCTCCGGCATCCGCGCAACGGTCTCCACGATCTGGCTCGCCGATTGCTTGCTCAGTTCCTTGCCGCACACGCTGCAGTGCACCTTGCCCGCCTTGGCCCACAGGAGGCGCATGTAGTCGTAGATTTCCGTCACGGTCCCCACCGTTGATCGGGGGTTGCGGGGGGCCGTCTTCTGATCGATGGAAATCGCGGGGCTCAATCCCTCGATGCTCTCCACCTCCGGCTTCTCCATCTGCGCGATGAACTGCCGTGCGTAGGCGGAGAGGCTCTCCACGTACCGGCGCTGTCCTTCGGCGAAGATGGTGTCGAAAGCCAGGGAAGATTTCCCCGAGCCCGAGAGCCCGGTGATCACCGTCAGCTTGTTGCGCGGAATGGTCACATTGATGCCCTTCAGGTTGTGCATCCGTGCGCCGCGGATGACGATGTTATCCGTATTCTGCATGGCGGGAAGGGGGGGGAGAGATGGCAGGTCGGACGGAAGCGGGGGGAGCCACCCCCGTGGGAACATACGAAAACAATGCCCGCGCGTGCGCGAGGGCTGAGCCCTGAGCTTATCACAAATATAGCTTCCTGTCTAGGGTTTGGGGGATCTCGTGATACACTGTTCCTCCATGTTCACGGGAATCGTCGAGGCAACGGCGGACGTGCTGAAGAACGAAGACGGGAAGCTGGTCCTGCGGCGCCCGGCGCCGTTCCATGACCTCACGCCCGGATCGAGCGTATGTGTTGCGGGCGCCTGCTTGACCGTCACCGCGCTGGCGGTGGCGGAAATGGCGTTCGACGTGGTCCCCGAGACGCTCCGCAAAACGACGCTCGGCGCTTTGAAGGCGGGCGACCGCGTGAACCTGGAGCGGGCGATGCGCGCGGATGGCAGGTTCGAGGGGCATATCGTCCAGGGGCATGTTGAAGGGGTGGGGAAGGTGAAAGCGATCAGCGGACAGCTTTCAGCGGACAGCGATGTCCAACTCGCGATTGAGCTTCCCACGGTATTCGTACCCTTCATCCTTCCCAAAGGCTCCGTCACCATTGACGGCGTCTCGCTCACCGTCGCGGATGTGTCCGAAGAATCCTTTTCCGGGGCGCTCGTCCCCACCACCCTCCGCGTGACAACGCTCGGTGCGCTCCGGGCAGGGGACCGCGTGAACATCGAGACGGATCTCCTGGGACGGTACGTCCGTCGGTTCCTCCCCCACCCATGAAACAGGACACACCCACCGGCCTCCCTTCCCGCATCAACCGCGGCTGGCGCATCGGCATCGTCCACTCTTCCTACTATAAGGAGGAAGTGGGGGCGCTCGTTTCCGGCGCGGCGCAGGCCCTCCGCGATGCGGGCATCCCCCCCGCCAACATCAAGACGTACGCCGTTCCCGGCTCCTTCGAAATCCCCCTCGTGGGCGCGGAACTGGCGCGGAAGCAGGAAGTGGACGCCCTCATCGGCATCGGGGTGATTGTGGAGGGAGAGACGCACCATGCGCGCCTCATCGCCGAGCAGGCGGCGCGGGGGATGATGGACGTGCAGGTGCGCTCCGGCGTCCCCTTCGCTTTCGAGGTGCTCTATGTGCAGGACCTTGCCTTGGCGCGTGCGCGCTTGGAGAAGGGGGAGGAAGCCGCACGATGCGTCCTGCATTCCCTCGCGCTGATCGAGCGCCTCTAACATTCCCTTGCGTTAGGTACGCGGATGCATTCTTGACTCATTGAACAAACTTCGTGTTCAAATTACAGTGCAGGCACTTACCCTGTCCCTTATGCGCCGCCCCCGGCTCTCTTCCGTCCTGTTCGCTTCCTTCCTCATCGTTTCTTCCCTCGCGCAGGCGGGTTTGCCCACCGCAGCCTTGGCGGAGGCGGGAGTGTTTCCCGATGTTGCGGCGACGCATGTGTTCCGTCCGGCCATCGAGGGATTGGTGCGCCTCAACGTGATCAGCGGGAACCCCGACGGCACGTTCCGGCCGGGCGACCCCGTCAACCGGGCGGCCATGCTCAAGATGCTCTACCTGGCGTTCCGGAAGACGCCGGCCGCAAGTTCCACGGGATGCTTTCCCGATGTGCAGAAGGGGAGTTGGTACGAACAGTTCGTGTGCGATGCGGCGGCCAAGGGATACGTGATGGGGTATGCGGCGGATAACACCTTCAAGCCGTCCCGCCCCGTCACGCGCTCGGAAGCGCTGAAGATGGTCCTGGTGGTGCGGGGCAACGCTTCCGCGGCGGGGGGTTCCGTCCCCTACACCGACGTCCCCGCGGACGCATGGTTCCTTCCGTACGTTTCCCAAGCGCTGCAGGCGGGCATCCTCCCCCTCACCGGAAAAGAGGAAGACAACGCGCTTGCTCCCGCGGAACCCATCGACCGCGCGGAAGCCGCCGCCCTCATTTGGAACGCGCTGCAGGGGAGTTCTTCTTCCGCCGCTTCCGCGGGGAGCAGTGACGGCGCATCGAGCGCCGCTTCCTCCGGCCAGGCCTCTTCCCGCACGCAGGCGGAGTTCGACGATACGGGCGCCACGGCGGACATGCTCAGCCCCACGTTTCCCTTCGAGGACACGCAGCGTTTCCACGGGAAGAAGCCCTTCTCCTACCGCTTCACCGTCGACAGTTCCAAAGTGGCGGAGTTCACGGTCGGTTTGCGCGACGGGGGGCAGGGTGACGTCTCCTGCACGCTGTTCCGCATGGAGAAGGAAGGCTTCTCCACGGAGTACTACCTGGGGTATCAAGAGAAGGGGGCGTGCCGCCTCAAGGTCGCCGTGCGGCCGGGTGATTACCAGTTGCAGTTGCAGCCGACGGTGGCGGACACCTCGTACCTCGTGGAGTCGGGCGTGGGATCCGGCGACGGGAACGACGGCTTCATCCAGGCGCCGGTGCTCCTCTTCGGCAAGACGCGCGTGGACATGCTGGAGGCGAACGACCTGGAAGATTGGTTCACGTTCACCGTCCATCAGGAGGAGGAGATGACGCTCGACCTCTCCAGCAACGAGAGCCTCCGTTGCCTCATCTACCCCTCGAGCGACGTGGACCTCTTCGGGTTCGAAGGCCCTTCCTGCGGCACCGCCTACGCGTATCCCGTGGGCACGTACTACGTGGGCATCGGCCACGCCATCCCCCGGGAGCTCAAGCAGACGTATACCTTGGAATTGAAGTAGGTCCGGGTAGGGGAATCACTGATGATTTTCCTGCGAGGGTTTCCGAGGATTCCGATGATACCGAGGAACCACTCGTAGACACTCATCGGAATCGTCGGACTCGTCGGAATCCATCCAAACGATCAACTACTTCCACAAACATCACTTTCTCCCTATACTGCCTCTTCCATGGCATTCACCCCCATTCCCCAAGCGCTTGACCGTCTTCGTGAGGGCCGTTTCCTCATCGTGGTGGATGATGAGAACCGCGAGAACGAGGGCGATGTGGTGCTGGCGGCGGAACACGCCACCGGGGAGAAGCTGGCGTTCATGATCCGACACACGGGCGGCGTGGTATGCCTGGCTGTGGACAACGCTATCGCGGACCGGCTGGAACTTCCCCCCATGGTGGCGCGCAACACGTCGCTGCACGGCACGCCGTTCACGGTAAGCATTGAGGCCGCGGAGGGCGTGACGACCGGCATTTCCGCGCAGGACCGCGCCGCAACCGTCCTCGCCGCCATCCGTCCCGACGCCGCGCCGGAAGACCTGCGGCGCCCAGGCCACGTGTTCCCGCTGCGCGCGGAAGACGGGGGCGTGCTCGTGCGCGCCGGGCACACGGAGGCGACGGTGGATTTGTGCCGCCTGGCCGGCCTGCAACACGGCGGGCTCCTCTCCGAACTCATGCGCGACGACGGCACCATGATGCGCCTGCTGGACCTCAATGCGTTCGCGGAAGAGCACGACATCGCCATGGTCTCCATCGCGGACCTCATCGCGTGGCGCCGCACGCGCGAAACCTTCGTGCGGCTGGAAGCGGAGAGCCCGTTGGAAACGGAGACGGGCCTGTGGAGCATCAAGGTGTTCGAGGACGCGCTGCACAAGCGCGAGCACGTGGCGCTCGTCAAAGGGGTCATTGTGCCGGAGGTTCCCACGCTCGTGCGCGTGCACTCCGAATGCCTCACGGGCGACGTCTTCCACTCGCGCCACTGCGATTGCGGCGAACAGCTGGCGCTTTCCATGGAGCGTATTGCGGAGGAGGGGAGCGGCGCCGTCCTCTACCTGCGGCAGGAAGGCCGCGGCATCGGGCTCACCAACAAGATCCGCGCCTACTCGCTGCAGCAGAACGAGGGGCTGGATACCGTGCAGGCGAACGAGCGCCTTGGCCTGCCCGTGGATCTGCGGGAATACGGCATTGGAGCGCAAATCCTCAAGGCCCTGGGCGTGGGGAAGATCCGCCTTCTCACCAACAACCCCAAGAAGATCGCCGGCCTGCGCGGCTACGGCTTGGACGTGACGGAACAGGTGGCGGTGGAGATCACCACGCCCTCGCAGCGGCAGCGCCTCTACCTGCGCGCGAAGAAGGAGAAGTTGGGGCATTTGTTGAGGCACCTGTGAGTGAATGTATATACATTGTCTATACAACACGTACTTACAACTTCAAAAAACTGAAAACATAACAAGAATGACATTACGCGATGCGTCATCCCATTTTTATTTTCGCATCTTCACAATTGCACACATTGAAGTAAAATTTAGTACATTAGTTTTTTCCCCCAGTTCGTATGGTCAAGAAAAAGAAGGCAGCGAAGAGGAAGGTGAAGAAGACGAAGAAGACCAAGAAGAGGAGATAGTCTTTCAAAGCCTGCGCCGTCCTGTGAAACGGGATGGCGCTTTTTTAGCTGCGGGAAAACATAAACCGACTCCGATCACCGCACCTTCTTCCACTTCGCGACCTTGGTGATGATGAGGGCGCCGAGGGCGAAGAGGATGATCACCGCCTTCACCGACCATCCGATGAGAGGGACGAAGTTGAGGAGCTTGAGTGCGACGAATGCCGCCATGCTCACCCCGAAGAACGTCCACCGATTGAAGTGTGCCTTGCGCGTGACTTCAATCCAACGTGCCGTCACCAAGGCGGTGAGAGGCGTGGCGAAGAGCAACGTGAGGAGATAGGAGGAGAGCAGCAGCACCGCGAGGGGGATGCCGAGCACCGTGAGGAAGAGAATGAGCGTGACGACGGGCGTGAGGATGACGAAGATCGTCCCCCACAGTAGGCTCCACCACGGCTTGCGCAGGAGCGCCTTCGCCGCATCCGTGAAGAAGGTCTTGGTGACGAGCGAGAAGAAGAGGATGGTGACCAAGCCCGAGAGGAGGGAGAACACTACGAAGCCTCCGATGGCGGAAGCGAGGGGCGGCCGGTCTTTCTGCAGTTCGCGCTCGTATTCCGGATGGAAGGAGGCTGTTTGCCCCGTGACGAGGGAGTCGCCGAAGTCCACTTCGCGCGAGCGGGACCAGTAGTCCACGCCGCCGCGGAAGGAAGCGTCCTGCCCGATCTCCAGGTTCTCGGAGATGAGGATGGCATTGCCTTCCACAGGCCCCGCCACCACCGCGTGGCCGGTGCGGATATCCACATTGCCGTGGAAGATCCCCTCGAGCAGAACCGTCCCGCCCCGTACGGTCACATTCTTCCCCACGGGCCCGCGCAACGTCACGTTGCCGCCCGTCACGAACACGTCCCCCAGCACCACGGCGTCGCTCCCCACGGTGATGTTGCCGCCCACGATGAGCAGGTCTCCGGAGATCATGCCGCGGACCACCACCTCTCCGCCCGCGATGCGCACGTCATTCCCCACGTTGCTCGTCACGGTCACGTTGCCCGCCGCAATGTGGAGGCCGCCGCTCACCGGCGCCTGCACATCCGCCCTGCCGCCGACCACGAAGAGGTCGCCGTTCACTTCGCGCTCGATGTTCACTTGGCCGCCCGAGACGTAGAGGTCGTCCATCACGGGGGCCGTGAGGGCCACCACATCGCCGCCGCGGAAGGTGGCCGCGGAAGCGGGTACGGCCAACACGAGGGAGAGGGCGAGAGCGAGGAAGAACGAATGTTTCATGGAGTGGTGGTGAAGTTAAAAGGAATTGTAGGCGCAGGCGCTTCCCTCCGCCAGTTTTATGGCATGCATTCGGCGCATCTGATGGGATAATTGTTCTCCGACATTGTTTGAGTTTCTCGCAAAAAGTTTGCATTCACCCTTGCTCCGGCAGCCGCCCTTCCATAGGTTCGCCTCTCACGTCCTTTCCCCCCCGGTCTATGTTCAGCTTGGACCAGATCCTGCCGTTCGCCATCATCATCGTGTCTACCGTGTTGGGATTCGTCCTCGGGTTCGCGAAAAAGAAAGCGGAGGAGGTGGAAGCGGATTGAACGCGTAGTGCGTATCTGCGAAGGTCATACGTAATACGTACTACGTACTACGTAATACGAAAACGATATACAGCTCTTCACATCCACCTTCTTTGTCGCGAGAGTGCAAAGGGGGCAAGGAACAAACAACCATCTATTCCTCTTCCTCCGCATACTCCCCGGACGCATCCCATCGTTCCTCCGTGAGCAGCGCAAACCAGTCGCGCTTCTTGCGCACGCTCCCCACCGTGCGCTTTTCCGCGGCGGCGTCCCTGTTCTGTTTCCAGTTCCTGAGGAAGGCCGTGGGGCGGAACGTGAGGCGCATCGGCCTCATCATATCCGCGAGAAAAATGGCGTCCAGTGTTTTGCCGGGAGAACGCTACGCGGCGAGCGGTGCTGTGAAGCTCTCGATCACCACGCGCTTCTGCATGTCTTCCGGCAGCGAGGCTTTCCATTCGTTCGCGCGCCGGAGAAGCGCTTGCTCGCTGAATTCCGGGTCAGCGGGATTGCCGATGACGACGATGTGCAACGGACGCTCTTCCGTGAGGAGCTCACCGAGGCCGTGTCCTCCGAAACTGATTTGTTTGGCAAGGTCGACGGTCCTGTTGCCGGAAACGACGCTCAGGATATTCCGCGCGCTCACGAGGAAGCCCGCCGGCAACATATCGCCGGACGTCTTGAAGGCATTCGTCCCGTCGTAGTAGATCACTTGCGCAATGTGGGCTGCTGCGGGGCGGGACATCTGCTCCAGAGGCTTGAAGTGCGCACGGACCTTTCTGGCATCATCTTCCTTTCCGGCAGCCTTGAGCTTCCGCTGCATGGCGGCCACGATGGCCTCCGAGTATGTTTGCACCAGCTCGTCAACGGCTTCGGGTGCGACATGGAGTTTCTTCTCCTCCGGCGTCAGTTTCCTGCCCAGCTTCTTCTCCCAGAGCTTCTCAAGCGCGATCCCTCCGGCACCGCATCCGCCATGGGATTGGATGACCGTGATGTTCTCCGCGATGAACGCATCGGCCATTTTTTCGATGTGCGCGGAGGAGAGCGGGTTGTTCTCCAGCAAGTCCTCCAAGTCCATATCCAGGATACCGGAGCCCGCCAGGCGGATGAGATGGACTGCCTTCCCATTCACCTCCGTCTCATCATCCCCTTCATCCATGCAAGCCACGGCTTTTTCCATCCCTGCGGGATAGAATGCGTCCTCTCGGATGCGATCTGCGTTCTGTTCCACAAACTGTTTCCAGCCGCCGGCTTCCTTGATGGCGGCGAAGAGTTTTCCGTCCCTCTCGAGGTAGGGCTGTGCGATTTCCTCAATGTTGTGGTGGTCCATATGCCCTTCTTTACCATGCTCTTCCCCTGCGGGCAACTTTCCCTCCGCGGCGGCGCCGTCCGCTGTGAGGATTGTTGCGGCGGCTGTGGACACGGCGGCGGTTTCCAGGAATTCACGCCGGGTCATTTCGTGCGAAGCACGGGGGAAGGATTCTGGCTGCTCTCGGGGCGTTTCGGACATGGAGGGAGGGGGGAAAACGTTGCAAAATAGAGTACGAATATTCCCCGAAAAATCAAGGGTCTTAGAGGCCGGTTTTCCGAGCCGGACATCATCAAAGAAGAGCGGTACCCCCGGCCCGTGCTTCGCCCTCTATACAATGACCGTTTGATAGCTTGCTCCTCTCGGGCTCATCGGAGGGCGGCTACGCAGGGCCTCGGAGGAAGAAGTGGGCTTCAGGCGTTCTTATTGTCTGTTCGGATATTCTGGTACCCCCGGCAGGAGTTGAACCCACGACCTCCTGGTCCGAAGCCAGGCGCTCTATCCAGCTGAGCTACGGGGGCAGTGTTGCTCTGCATAGGGTACACGAACTACCGCGCCAGGCGAGTTGTTTTCTGCATGGTCCGCAAGCGTCCCATAGCCAGCTGAGCTACGGGGGCAGTGTTGCTCTGCATAGGGTACACGAACTACCGCGCCAGGCGAGTTGTTTTCTGCATGGTCCGCAAGCGTCCCATAGCCAGCTGAGCTACGGGGGCGTGACAAAAGTGTATACTTCTTCCATGGGTTTTGATGATGATGATTTGGATGAGCCCCTCAGCGGCCGTAAGGCGCTGGAGAGGGCCGACCACGGCAAGCGGGAGAAGGAGGATGCCAAGAAACAGGCGCAGGAACAGAAGGAGCTCTCCATACTCAAGCTCCAGGTGCTGCGGCAAGGGATGGCGCCGCTGAAGCCGGAGGAGAAGGGGGGGGACGGGAAGGGGGAGGGGATCAAGACGCGGACGCGGGAAGAGGAGATGAGGCAGGCCACCGATACCGTGCATACCAAGACCGGCCCCGAGGCTCTCATGAAGAAGGAGGAGCAGGAGAAGAAGGTGGAGGAGCAGGCGCAGTATGAGCAGGGGAAAGACCAAACGGCATGAAACAATGCGAAATTGGAAATGAAAAAATGCAAAATGATGACGCGGAGAGGATTGTGATGCCTCATTTTTCATTTTGCATTTCCCATTTGGCATTCCATCTTCCCGTCAAGTATCGCTATGATACCTTCACATGGGAACAATCCTCTACACCCTCGGCAGCGTCTTTCTGGTGAGCGCAATCTCGTTGGTGGGAGCGGCGTTCCTGCTTCTGCGCGAGAAAGTGCTGCGGGGGATGCTCCTCTACCTCGTCAGCTTTTCCTCGGGGGCGCTTCTGGGCGACGTGTTCATCCACATGCTCCCGGAGGTGGCGGAGGGGGGGAGCCTGGCGCCGGGACTCGTGGTGGTGCTCGGCGGGATCGTCTTCTCCTTCATTGTCGAGAAGCTGGTGCACTGGCGGCACTGCCACCTTCTGCCCGAAGACGAACAGGAGCATGAACACTCCCACAACGTGGGCGCCATGAGCCTGGTGGGGGATTCCATCCACAACTTCATCGACGGCCTCGCCATCGCTTCCAGCTTCCTCGTGAGCGTCCCCGTGGGGATTTCCACCACCATCGCGGTGGTCTTCCACGAGATCCCCGACGAAATGGGGAACTTCGCGGTGCTCCTCCACAGCGGGTATACGCGGAAGAAGGCGCTTCTCTTCAACTTCCTCTCCGCGCTCGTGGCCGTGGCGGGGGCGTTGTTCGTCCTCCTGGGCAACCAGGCGTTCGCTCCGCTTAACACCTACCTGCTGCCCTTCGCCGCCGGCAACCTGCTCTACATCGCCGGTACGGACCTCATCCCCGAACTCCACAAGGAACAGCGCCTGCGGCAGTCCTTCTTCCAGCTCCTCTGCATGGTGGGCGGGATGGGCGCCATGGGATTGATGCTGCTCCTGGAGTGAGCGGGCCGCGGCCGCATCACCCTTCCTGCGGGGGGACGGCGGGGACGGTGTTCCCGTTTCCCGTTTCCCGCACGTACTGCCGCACCTCGTAGGAGAACAGCGAGAGCAACGCCAGCAGCAGGGGGAGCGCGTAGAAGAGGAGACGGAACATCACGAGAGCGCCCAAGATGACGCTTGTCCCGTAGTATTGGCGCAGGAGGAGCATCATGGTGGCGTCGAACACGCCGAGGCCGCTGGGCACCTGGCTCACGAAACTCATGAGCTGCGAGAGCACGTAGAGGCTGAGGAACAGCTGAAGGGGGATGGAAGATTCCGGCAGGAGCAGGTAGAGGAGGCTTCCCGTGAGCGCCACTTCCACGCCCGTGAGCAGCAGCTGGCCCAGCGCGATGGGGAAGTTGGGGACGCGGAGTTCCCACGAGCGGAAGATGAAGGTGCGGTGGGGCAAAACGACGCTGGAGAGCAAATAGAGGAAAACGGGGGTGAGCAGGAGGATGCCGATGAGGCGGAGCGTGGCGGAGGGAAGGGGCAGGAACAGGCTCAGGTCATGTGCGTTCAACGTAAGGCCGATGCCCGAGGTGAGCAGGAGCAGCAGGATGAAGGTGGCCACGCTGAAGGCGGTCACTTTTGCCACGTGCGACAGATTGAAGCCCCACTCGGAGTAGAGCCGGTACCGCAGCGAGCCGCCCGTGAGGAGGGCGAAACCCAGCGTCATGCCGAAGGTGTTTCCCGCGAAGGACGCGAACATGATGCGCCGGAGGGGGAGGCGGATGCGGAAGTAGCGGAAGGCGAGCACGTCGTACACGCTCAAGATGCCGTAGACCGCCGCCGTGCACAGGAGGGCGAGGAGCAGGCGGGAGGTGGGGGTGTTGAGGATGGCGTCGCGCACCTGCCCCAGGCTGACTTCCCGGATGACGTCGCGCATGCTCACGAGCGCGGCGAGGAGGAAGATGACGCTCAGGAGGGGGCCGAGGAGGCGGCGGAGGCGGATGGGCATGAGGACTGAGGACTTAGGGATTAGGACTTAGGGATTAGGAGTGAGGGATGGTGTCATTAACGGATGTCGCGGTATTCCTTTGTCGCGGGGCGGTGGAGGATCAGTTCCGAAAGGGAGTTCATGATGTAGGCGATCCCCGTCTTCATCATGCCTTGGCCTTTGAGTCGCCGCGCCGAGGAGCTCACGGTGAGCGCCGGCAGGTGGAGCACCGTCCCCACGTCGCTCAGGCGCCTCCCCGTGTTCACGTCGTCGCCGTAGAAGGCGATGGTGGTGTCGAAGCCGCCGATGCGTTCCAGTGCGGCGCGCCGGATGACGCAGTTCCCTCCCCACAGCTGCGCGCCCGTGACGGAATGGACCAGGCCGCTCATGTCGCAGACCGCGTTGGTGCAGTAACGGCTGAAGGGCGGCAAGTCGTGGTAGTGGTAGGGTCCGGTGACGCCCACCACCTCCGGATCCTCCGCAAAGGCCTGCTCCGCCTTCTCAAACCATCCCTCCGGCACCAACACGTCGGCGTCGATGCATGCAACCAGTTCCCCCCGCGACGCACGGAATCCGCGCTCGCGGGCGTACTGCGCCCCCTTCCGCGCTTCGTGGAGCACCGTGACTCCGGGGCGTGAACCGGCCACCTGCACCGTTTTGTCCTTGCTCGCGTTGTCCACCACGATCACTTCGATGACGTTCGGGGACCGGTGCGCCAGGATGTTCTCCAGGCAAGTGCCAAGGTACTTCTCTTCATTGTGCGCGGGGATGACGACGCTGATGGTCATAAGAGAAAAAACGAAAACATCCCGTCATCAACGGATATCGCGGTACTGCGTGGTGACGGGGCGGTGGAGGAGGAATGCGCTGAGGAAGTTCGCCACGTACACGACGCCCGTCTTCATCATGCCGTCGCCGGCGAAGCGCCGCGCGGACGTCCACTGGGTGAATGCGGGAATGAACCTCACCTTGCCCTGCGTCTTGAGCCGCCGCGCGATGTCGGTGTCTTCCCCGTAGAAGCTGATGGTGGTGTCGAAGCCGCCGATGCGCTCTAGGGCGGTGCGCCTTGCCACGAAGTTGCTCCCCAGCACCATGGCGCGCGTAACGTAGTACGCCGGCATGGCCAGGAACTTCCAGTACGCGCGCGCGAGAAAACGCTTCCCTTTGGAGAGGTCGTAGTAATCGCACGGGCCGCTGAGGCACGCCATGTCCGGGTGCCGGGAGAATTCCCGGTTCATGACCGCGAACCAGTCTTCCGCTACGCGGGAATCGGCGTCCACGTACGCGAGTACGTCGCCGTGGGACTCCATGAATCCCCGTTGCCGCGCTTTGGTGAGGCCTTTCTGCGTCTCGCGGACCACGCGCACCATCGGATAAGAGGAGGCGACGCGCGCCGTCCCGTCCGTGCTGGCGTTATCCACCACCACGATCTCCTTCAGGTTCGCGGGCTTGTGCGCCAGGATACTCTCAATACAGCCGCCGATGTACTTCTCCTCATTGTAGGCGGGGATGACGACGCTGATATCCATGGGGAGTGGAGGAGGTGGGGCGGACGTTGGGTGTGCAGCGGGAGACACGACAAACGCACGTGTCCCAGCTTCGAAGATTCTACACGACATCCGCGTCCCTGGCACCTGGTACTTCCCCGGAATTCACGTGCAATGCTGCAGCCGGGCGTGCGTTCTTCCCTCAGCGGATGCCCGGCGCGGCCGATGAGCCCTGCGGCGCCGATACGTTGACCATATCCACCACGCGGTCCTCGGAGGGCCGGTAAATGATGGCGCGGTCGGGGGTGATGATGATGTTGTCGCCGTTCTGCGCGGAGGCGTAGAACGGGTTGTCCTTCTTCAGCTCTTCCGCGTTGGTGATGGTGGCAACCGTCACTTGCACATCGCCGGGGATGGCTACGTGCTTGCTCACCTTCGCAACGATCTCCCTCACCATCTTCTCCTGCGCGCTCCCCACGCCGTACGCCTGGTCCAGCCGGACCGTGAGGGCGTCCAAATGCTGCCGTGTAATGGCCGTTTGGCGCAAACTCAATCCTACGAGGCCCAGGAGCAGCAGGAAGAGGACGAGGAGGAGGTAGTTCTTGGTTCCCTTGGATTTGGCGGTATGCGGATGCATGGCGGGTGTAGGAAGTGTGTGCGGAGTATAGCAGAGGGGGGAAGAGGGGCGGAACTCAGGGAGGGGTGATGCGGAAGACCGTCCCTTCCCGGTCATCCGTCACGAGCAAGCTCCCGTCCGGGAGGAAGAGCAAGCCCGCGGGCCTGCCGAGGATGGTCCCGTTCGGCTGCAGCCACCCCGAGACGAAATCCTGCACCGGCCCCTCCTGCTTGCCGTTCGCGTCCAGAGGAATGCGCACGATGGTGTAACCCACGGGTTGCGAGCTGTTCCAGGAACCGTGGAGCGCCACCAATAGGTCACCGCGCATCGCAGCGGGCCAGGAGTCCGGTATGAACGCCAGCCCCAAGGGGGCGCCGTGCGCGGGCAACTCCGCCGCGGGCGGCACGGTTTGCGCGCAATCGAACGCTTCCTGCGGACGGAACGTACCGTCACGCACGCGGTTGCCGTAGCAGAACGGCCAGCCGTACCGTCCCCCCTCCGCGATCACGTTCACCTCGTCCGGCGGAAGCGCATCGCCCAAAAAATCCCGCCCCATCTCGGTGGCCCATATGTTTCCGTCCGGACCTCGCGTGATGAACACGGCGTTGCGCAGTCCCGCGGCTACGGTCTTTGCGTCGCTCCCGTCCGGCTCAAGGGAGAGGACGCTCCCGTGCCGATCGTCGGCCTCCACGCAAGTATCGCACGTGGAGCCGATGGAAACGTAGAGCCTGCCGTCCGCGCCGAATGCCAGCGACCGCGTCCGGTGGCGGCCGCCGGCGGGGAGCGCATGGATCATCCGGCGCTGCGCGGGATCCTCCGTATCAACGGCGATGATCCGCGTTTCTTCCGCGATGAAGAGGGTGCGGTTATCCCGCGGGTCGAAGGCCAAGCCGTGCGGGCGGTTGAGGCCGCTCAGCGCCGCAACAATTCTCCGCACCGTCCCGTTCTCCATTTCCAGCACGCTCACGGTTCCCTCCGAAGGCCGGCTCACCCACACGTTTCCGCTGCGGTCCAACGCCAACACCCGCGCGTCGGAGAGGTCCTCCGCGAATACGGCGATGGAGAAGCCCGCGGGGAGCGAGAGCGGCAAGCCCGTTTCGTTCGTCCCCACACGGGGAGGATCCCCCTCCGTCGAAGACGATGCCACCGCAAGCTCCCCGCCGTCATTACCGTTTGGCTGCGGGGAAGGGGACCAGGACTGCCGGGTCCATGCGACGATGATCCCCGCGGCAACGATGGCGATGAGAGCGAAAAAGGTACGCATGGAGGTCTGGAGGTGACAGAAACTCCCATGCTACGTACACGCAAGAATGCTGTCACGAAGAAGGGCGGGGAATAGGGGGTGGTTGTGCAGCCCTTGGCCATTGGTCCTCATTCTAAATTCTTAATTCATAATTCTTAATTCCTAAGTCCTAAGTCCTCCTCATCTCCTCGCCCTCCTCCGATCGTTGTCCGTCAAAAACTTCTTCCGCAGGCGGATGCTCTCCGGCGTCACCTCCACCAACTCGTCGTCCCCGATGTACTCCAGCGCCTGCTCCAGCGTCATGGGCTGCACGGGCGTCAGCACGATCGCCTCGTCAGAACCCGACGCGCGCATGTTCGTCAATTTCTTCTCCTTGCACGGGTTCACCGCCATCTCCTCATCCTTGGCGCTCTCCCCGATCACCATCCCCTCGTACACCTTCGTCTGCGGTGTGATGAAGAGCCTGCCGCGCTCCTGCAAGCCCCACAGCGCAAACGCCACGGCCACGCCGCTCACCATGGAAATGATGGAACCGTGCATCTGCCCGGAGAGGTCCCCCTTGTACGGCTCATAGGTCAAAAACGAATGGGTGAGGATGCCCTCGCCGCGCGTCTCGATGATGAAGTCGCCGCGGAAGCCCAGGAGCCCGCGCGTGGGGACCTTGAACTCCAGGCGGGTGTGCCCCTCCTGCGATTTCATATCCAGCATCTCGCCCTTCCGCTTCGCCAGCATTTCGATCACCGTTCCCGTGAACTCGTCCGGCACATCAATGATGGCGTGCTCGATGGGTTCCTTCTGCACGCCGTCCTCCTCGCGGAGGATCACCTGCGGGCGGGAGACCTGCAGCTCGAAACCCTCGCGGCGCATGTCCTCGATCAAGACGGAGAGGTGCAGCTCGCCCCGGCCGGAGACCTTGTAGGAATCGGTACCCGGGATTTCCTCCACCTGCAGCCCCACGTTGGTTTCCTTCTCCTTCTCCAGCCGCGCCTTGATATGGCGGGTGGTGACGAGCGTCCCTTCCTTGCCCGCGAACGGCGAATTATTCACCAGGAAGTTCATGGTGATCGTCGGGGGGTCGATCTTGATGGCCGGCAGCAGCTCGGCATTCTCATCCGTAGTGATCGTCTCCCCCACGTAGATGTCCGGGATGCCCGCCAACGTGACGATGTCGCCCGCGTGCGCCTCGGCCACTTCCGCGCGCTTGAGCCCCTGCGACACGAACACCTTGCTGATCTTCCCCTTGCGCATGCTCCCGTCCGGCGTCTTCACGAACACCGCGTCCCCCGGCCGTGCGATGCCTTCATACACGCGCCCGATGGCCAACCTTCCCAAGTAGTTGTCGTAGGCCAAAGAGCTCGGCTGCATGCGGAAGGCCGTATCAATTTTTTGTTCAGCCTCGGGCACGTGCTTCATGATCACCTCGAAGAGCGGCGTGAGGTCCTTGGAGTCGTCTTCCAACTTCCGCTTGGCGATGCCTTCCCGCGCCGCGGTGAAGAGGTACGGGAAATCCGTTTGCTTGTCGTTTGCGCCGAGCGCCACGAAGAGGTCGAACACCTCATCCACCACTTCCAGCGAACGGGCGGCGGGCTTATCAATTTTATTGATGATCACAATCGGACGGAGCCCCAGTTCAAGCGACTTTTTTAGAACAAATTTTGTCTGCGGCATGGGGCCTTCCTGTGCGTCCACGAGCAGCAGGACACTGTCCACCGTGCGCAGGATGCGCTCCACTTCGGAACCGAAGTCCGCGTGTCCCGGCGTATCTACGATGTTCACTTTGCAGTCCTTGTACTTAATGGAGGTGTTCTTGGCGTAAATGGTGATGCCGCGCTCCTTCTCCTGCGCGTTGCTGTCCATCATCAGTTCGCCCACCTGCTCATGCGCGGCAAACGCGCCGCCTTGCTTCAAGAGCGCGTCCACGAGCGTGGTCTTGCCGTGGTCTACGTGCGCGATGATCGCAATATTCCTGATGGACATTATGAGGGCGAAAAGGGTTCTTGGGACGGGGAGGGAATGAGAAGGAGGAGGGAAAGATCACCGCGGCGTAGCCTCGACCGAACGGAGTGAGGCCGGGCGAAGCCGGGTGATGGCGATATTCCTGATGGACATTCAGAACGAAAGAAAAGGTCTCGGCGGAGCGGTGGCGATGTTGCGGTTCAAGAAGGTCAGGGAGACACGAGTGGACTTGAACGCCGCGATGCCGGAATCCCATATACTTTACAGGAAAAGAGGGGATTGGGAAAGGGGTGGCAGCGGAGCGGATGGGAAGGTACCCTTTGTCACCCTTATGGAAGACCCCCGGACCACCCATTTCATAGAAGAAGCGTGCGACCCTGAATCACCGCAGTATTGCAACGACCTCTCTTGGTGGGTGGGTCAGCTGCGGGAAACCAAACAGCGGACGAGAACGGTGGGAGAGGATACATTGGCCTATCTGCTCTATCATGCCTGTCGAGGCGTATTTGAAGCGAGTAAAGGTTGTGCCGGCTATGATCCTGCGCAAGCCGTTTACGTGGGGGAGGCGGTGTTGGAGGAGCTCACCCGCGCGCTCCCTTGCACGGCGGAAGGGTCCAATGCGTGGATGAATATCTTGCAACTGATTGAAAAGATACGCCAAGGCGTGGAGCGCAGCAGATTGATGACACATCCGTGAAGGCGGGAGGGCTCACTCCTTCGCCCTCAGCTCCCCCTCGTTGCCCAATTCCCGCATGTCGGAACCGGCAAGCTTGCGGCGTACGTACGCGTTCGCCTCCTCTTCCGTTTCGAATTCCGCTTCCTTCCAGCGCAGCACTTCCATCCTCTTGCGCCCGCAGAAGGTGATGGCGCCCGGGCTGTAGGTCCCGTTCCCCGTTCTGTACGTATCCAAGAGGTAGCAGTCGCTCACTTTTGCTTGCGGCATTTTGGAGGGAGGGGAAGGGGAGCATTGTCCCTCTTCCCGTGCGGGGCGTCCACTATTCGACGTGGATAGTCACCCACGCACCAGGAGGCCCCGGCCGCTTGTCCGGCGAAGGCTTGGCGGAGTCGGATCAGGCCGGGGAGGAATGGTCAGGGCCTCCGGTGCGGGGTTCCGCACGAAAGGAACAGCGAAGCGTATCAGGAGATGCCCCCATCAGGCCGGGGAGCTTCACGTTCTGCCATGGCAAACGGAATCCATCACCGATGCAATACGTTTCGTCCCCATCTCCATTCCTTCCACACCCCATTTTCGAGAAATGGCTGTGAGAGGGCGTAAGAGCGGAGGGATCTTGCTTGGTATTTGGCGGTGGGAAGAGTATTGTAGATGTCTTCGTTCTTTCTTTTCATTTCTTTCTTTTCTTTTTCATGCCGCAAGGAACTATTAAGAAAATCATTACAGACAAGGGCTTTGGCTTTATTTCCGCCCCCAACGGCGACCTGTTCTTCCACCACTCGGCTGTGCAGGGCGTTCCGTTCGACCAATTGCGCGAAGGGCAGACCGTGGAATACACGGAAGGCAGCGGCCCCAAGGGTCCGAAGGCCGACAGTGTGACCCTGGTGGCGTAATAACCAACATGTCTCCAAATTCCTCTCCCCACTCCAGCACCTTCAACGACCTGCAAATCCATCCGAAGATCCTACAGGTGCTGGATGGGAGGGGAATTTCCGTACCTACGCCCATCCAACACCGGGCGATACCGGTGGCCATGGAAGGCAAGGACGTGGTGGGCATCGCACAGACCGGCACGGGCAAAACCTGGGCGTTTGGCATCCCGCTCCTCCAGCGACTCTCGCAACACGGCGGGCGGGCGCTCATCGTGCTGCCCACGCGCGAGCTTGCCGCGCAGGTGGAGGAGGCGCTCCTCCCTTTCGCGCAGACGCTCGGCATCGGCACGGCGGTCTTCATCGGGGGTGCCTCCATGCACCGCCAGCGGGAGATGCTGCGTCGGAATCCCCGCGTGCTCATCGCCACGCCCGGACGTCTCAACGACCATCTTGAGCAAGGCACGATCACGCTGCGTGAGGTGAAGATCCTCGTGCTGGACGAAGCCGACCGCATGCTGGACATGGGCTTCAAGCCGCAAATCGAGCGTATTTTGCGTCACGTGCCGCGCGAGAGGCAGACCATGCTCTTCTCCGCCACCATGCCGCCGGAAATTTTGCGCCTCGCCTCGGCGCACATGACCTCCCCCCTCCGCATCGAAGTGGCGCCCACCGGCACCGCCGCGGCGAACGTGGAACAGGAGCTCTTCATCGTGCGGCGGGAAGAGAAGCTTCCGCTCCTCGTCTCGCTCCTCCAGGAACACTCCGGCACCATCCTCGTCTTCTCCCGCACCAAGTACGGCGCCAAGAAGATCACCAGGCAGCTGCGCGCCATGGGGCACACCGCCGCCGAGATCCACGCCAACCGTTCCCTCGCCCAGCGCAAGGAAGCCCTGCAAGGGTTCAAGACCGGCAGGTACCGCGTGCTCATCGCCACGGACATCGCATCCCGCGGCATTGATGTGACGGGCATCGAAGTAGTGGTCAACTATGACCTCCCGGACGATCCCTCCGACTACGTGCACCGCATCGGGCGCACGGCGCGGGCGGGCAGGGAAGGCCTGGCCATCTCCTTTGCGGGCCCGGAGCAAGCCAAGGACATCCGCTCCATCGAGCAGCTCATCCGCGGCACCCTCCGCCGCCGCCAGCTCCCGTCCCTCGCATCCGCGAAGCTCTCGCTCCCTCCGCAACAGCAACCGTACGAACGGGACGCGCGGGAAGAGCGGAACACACACCATCACCATCAACACACGGGCCCCCGCCGGCATACCCGCCCCGGCCAATCGAGTTCCACGGGGCAACGCAGATCCTTCGGGTCCCGCAGGAAGTTTGGCTCCCACCACGGCAGATAGGGGATCCTTCTCCGGGCTTGTGGAAGCTCTCGCCGTGGATTTCCGGGAGAATTCCTTGCTCCGTGCAGTCCATACATATATACCAACACGCTTTGAAATAATCATGTCCACTACGATCAGCTTTAGTGAGCGAAGCCCGGAGGAAGATGAGATCTTCCCCCAGGGTGTCGTATCCGCGCGCAGGCAAGAGACGCCGGTGGCGCTCACCCCTACGGGTGCCGAAGCACATGCGTCACCCGCACAACCTTCCCTCCTCCGGGATCCGATTGCGTACGTGTACAACCGTGAGTTCGACGATGTGCCGGAAGAGCACATACTCGCTCCGCTCCGGGAGGACATTCGTCGCGCTCCCACAGAGAGGGCCGACGGCTCGGATCCGTTCCGGGCGGCGCTCAACGAATATCGGACCCTCACGGCGGAGCAGGAGCACCATCTGTTCCGCCAGGCGCATTACTGCTTGTACCGCGCGGAGCAACTCCGCCTTGCGCTCCGTGCCCGCAGAGGGAATCCCCGCACCGCGTCTCTCCATACCATCGCACGGTGGAAAAGCAGAGGGGATGACATCCTGCAGACCATCGTCCTTGCCAACCTCCGGCTTGTCTACACCTTCGCCGGCAAGCGGCAGTCCCGTACCCTGGATTTCGCATCCTTGTTGAGCGAAGGCACGGTGACACTCTGCAGGTCCGTCCGTATGTTTGATTACGGGAGAGGAACGAAGTTTTCCACCTATCTCGGGAGCGCCGTTGCGCGTGCGTTCATACGATTGGAGATTGCCGAATGGCGTCAGGCACACCTGCCTCTTCCGGAAGAGGAGCTCCCGGCGGTCGGATCCCGCAGCCATCCTTCCCGGAACGATTCTTTGGATATCGAAGCTACCGTTGGTGGGAGGCGCCGGGAGGTGGCGGCATTGTTTGCCCAGCTCAACGAGAGGGAGCAACGCATCATACGGTGGCGGTTCGCTCACGATGGCAACATGCCCACCCGCGAGGAGATCGGCTCTCGGATGGGGGTGTGCGAGACGATGGTACGGACCATTGAAGCGCGGGCGATAGAGAAGATGCGTTCGGCGATACGGCGCGGAACCGTTCGCATACTGTCGGTGCCCGTGGATTGGAAGCTGCCGCCTCAACCCATGAAGGCAACGAACGACGGTCTGAGGAATCAAAAAGGGGAGGTGTGATCAAGCCGCTTCCAGAACGGCGTTCCACACCCGCATGGAACGCCTTCTCTTTCACCGTGACGGGGCGTGCTATACTGGACGAATGAAATTCGACGGAATCTCACGGAATATTTTGGGTATTGCCACTTTGGCGTTGGCGGGGCTGGTGTGCATCGTTGCCGGCACCGCTTCCTTATACCGTGCGCAACTCACGGGGAGATGCGCCGGTGCGCCGGTGCAAACGGACACGTTCATCAAAACGTACCGCATGCGCGATCGCGCGCTGGGGTTCGGCATGCTGCCCACTAAGGACGGCGGGTACCTCCTCACCGGCGACACCACGTGGAGCTCCGGCATGGGGGTGTGGAACGCCTTCGTCATCAAGACCGATGCTAAGGGCGTCGCCGCATGGAGCAAACAGTTCGGCCCCATGAGCGCGGCGCAGGGCGTGCAGACGGAGACGGAGCGCCTCTCCGCGCAGACGAGTGACGGGAACTACGTGGTGGCGGGGGACATGATCGATTTCTACGATGCGGCCTACGAGGAGAGGAAGGAACTCTGGGGCGACGTGATGGTGACGAAGCTGAACGCAAGCGGGAACTGGATGTGGTCCACCATGGTCGGCGACTACAGCATGGATTTTCCGCAGAGGTTGTGGGCGACCCCGGACGGCGGAACCATCCTCCTCGCAAAATTCAAAAATACCGGTTACGAAGGGGAGATCGCGGATTTCGACGCCGTGTCGGAGTACAGCGTAGCCATCAAGTTCGATGCCAAGGGGAGCGTGCAGTGGAGCAAGAAGTTGGGTTGGACCGTGGTTGACATGGAGTATCTGCCCGACGGCGGCTTCGTGGCGTTGGCCGCCATCGATACGCGCATTTCGAGCCAGACGACTGCCGGCGCGGAAGGGGCGACGAGTGCAATCCCGACGATTATCAGAATGGACGGCGCGCTCACGGTGCTGTGGGCGAAGAGCATTGAGGCCCCGTCCTTGGAGTACGCCGTGCCCACCGGAACCACCCGCGAGACGATGCGGATTCGGAAGGCGAAGATCCGCGTGCCCGGCGGTGATTTTACGTCGGTGGAACAGGCGCCGGACGGGGGCTTCATCGCCTTCGGACGTTACTTCAACGCCGCACAATTTGTGGGCGGTAACGCGAACGCAGTGATCAAGAGCCCCACGGATCCCATCCCCTCCGTGGCGGTGAAGGTGGATGCGCAGGGGACGTACCTGTGGGCGAAGAGCGTCAAGACCGCGTTCGGTGCCCTGGACCTCGATCTCCAGGCCGTGCAGACGGCTGACAAGGAATTCATCCTCTCCCGTAATGTCGCGCGGAAGGCGAACTTCACGAACATCAGCGACATGGCAAGCACTGTGGAGCTGATGAAAGTGGACGCCAACTTCAACCCGCGGTGGGTGCGGAAGATCGACATCGAGCGGGACGCCGCAGGGTACCACCTTCGCGCCACCCGCGACGGCGGCGCAGTGCTGGCGGGCAGGGTGATTACGGAAGAGCAGCACATGGTCATGGGCAGCTTGGAGCCGTACCAAGAGGCGCTCCTCGTCAAAACGGACGCCAACGGCAACGTGAGCGGCGCCAGGGTGGTGACGGAGAGCGCGCAGGCGGAGGTGGCGGACCAGAGTTCCCTGCTCATTATGCAGACGATGAGCGTGGGGGCGACGGCGGATATGCAGCTGCCGGTCAAGAAAACCGTGAAGCCCGCGGTGACGAATATCGAGGATAAGCAGCGCACCATCGTGCCCCACGCCAACAAGTCCGTAACCCCCCTGTGTTCCCTCCTCAATGCCGGCACCGCCGGCACGGCATCAGCCGGGCGGGGAGCCGTGCCGCAAGCCTCCACGTATCCGCAGATCCGGTACGAGAGCGTCAAGGAGGCCAAGATCGAAACGGAGAAGAGCCGCCAAATCCACGAGGAGCTGCTCCCCATCCTCAAGAAGGTCGTCGGGGACCGGGTGAAGATGACCGATAACACCGGCGGCCTGTGGCTCACCTACTACTTCCCCCGCCAGGCAACCGTGGCGGACAGGGAGGCGATGCAGAAGGAGTATGTGGCGCTGGGATACAAGGTGGATGAGGCGGAGGGCGGGGTGCTCAATGTTTCCAAAGTCGGCCGGTCGCTGCGTATGACGTTCTCCGTCAATAACTCCATGGTGGGGAAGCTGGAGGTGATGTTGTAAGGCAATTAATTTCCCTATCCCTCCCCTCCTTTCTATGAAGAGTAAGACCCTCCGCGTTGCGCTCGCAGCAGGCGCACTGTTGCTGCTTGCCGGCTGCGCGCCGTCCACGCCACCCTCATCCCCCGAGACCACGGGAGAGCTCCCGGCCGCAAGCGCGCCAACGGTGGCGGCGCCAACCCCTTCGCAGGCGGGGGACGTTGGAAAGGTGACGGAAGACGTGTGGGTGGAGATCGCCGCCCAGGACATTTACCATGGCCAGACGGATCTGCAGGCGTGGGGCGTGGGGGGCGGGCGCGAGCGCTTCTTCGCGAGTTTCGGTGTTACCGAGGAGCAGCTGGCGGCTTTTGGCGCGCAGGTGGAGAACGATCCTGCCCGCACCCAGGAGATACTGGGCAAGATGGCCAAGCGTCTCAAGGAATTGGAGGACGGGCAATGATGGTCGCTTCCTGTTCGGCCTTTTACTCCCCGTACGGTTCCATGTGGACGGAGGCGTCCACCATGTTGGGCAGGAATACGCGGAAGGCGGATTTCACCTTGCCGCTGATGATGTGGGCGTCACGGAGAGAGAGCGAGCCGTCCGCATGCACGTGGGCGTCCACGTGGTACTGCGTACCCAGCTTGCGTACCCTTATCTTCTCCACCGCACGCACGCCCTCCACTGCGAGCGCCGCTGCGATGAGCGCTTCGCTTTCCGGGCCGGCGTGGACCTTATCCATCAGCTCATGCACGGAAGGCCGCAGCAATTGGAACGCGTTGATGGCGATGACCACGGTGACGGCGAGCGCCGCCCAGTCATCCGCCCCCTCCCATCCCGGGCCGCCGATGAGGGAAATGGTGATGCCCACGAACGCCGCCGCGGACGTGATGGCATCGCTGCGGTGGTGCCAGGCGTCCGTCTTTACGGCGTGGCTGCCCGTCTCGCTGCCCACCTTGTAAACGTTCTTGAAAAGCGTCTCCTTGGTGATCACAACCAGGGCGAGGACGACGAGCGTAAAGGGGGCGGGCGTGGAGTGCGGCGTGAGGATCTCCCGCACCGCCGCGTAGGCGTTGACGGCCGCCGCCGCGAGGAGCGTGAGCGCCACCACCGAGGCGGCGATGGCTTCCGCCCTCCCATGCCCGTACGGGTGTTCCTTGTCCGGAGGTACGGCGGAAATGCGCAAGCCGCCCCAGATGACGAGGGAGGAGGCGATGTCCGTGGTGGATTCGATGCCGTCCGCAATGAGGGCGTAGGAGTGCCCAAAAAAGCCCGCCGCAAATTTGACCGCAGCCATGAGCGCGTTGATCACGAGGCCGATTTGTACGGAACGTATGCCGCGGTTCATGGGAAGGCGATTCTAGCAGAGGAACGGCCGCTTTGCCCGGGATTGGCCGGGTGAAAAATGGTGATGGAAAAGCCGGGAAGCTGGTACAATCTTGCGGGCTGCGGTACAATCCGTGCCCTGCAGATTTCACTCGTATCATCGTGTTGGGGAGTAGCCAAGTGGTAAGGCACCTGCCTCTGGAGCAGGCATTCGGGGGTTCGAATCCCTCCTCCCCAGCCACATTCAGAAAATTATGAGTAATCAGAGAAAACTGAGGGCAGAGCAGAAGAGGTTACATAAAGCAGCAATGCCATTTATAATGTTTTTGCTCGGTATGACTACGAGTGCGATTCTGTCCGAGGCAGTAACTATTTTTCATGAATTTTTAAAAGAGTGGACTGGAATAAATTATCCGCATATACGGTTAGTTGTATTTTTGGGTTGTTTGATTCTTCTGGGGTATGTCTTCTACATAGTTAATAGTGAGTATTTGCAACCCTTGGATAAAATTGATGATCAGTTGAATACAACTAATAACAATAAGAGGTGACCGAGGCAAGATACACTTTTCTGCGCTGCCGAATAATGAGTAAGGAAGGGGCATTAAAGCCTGCTCGATCAAATTAATTGTAGTCTGTTTTAAATCTGCAGGGCACGGACTTCTTTGGTTTGGAATCAGATAATGAGATTCATTCTTGAATGAGCAAAGCAGAAAACATCAAATACTAAAACCATTTCATTATTCTTAAGTCATCCACAAATCCCAGCCATTGTATATAATACAAGTATGAATTTGGGTCTTGTTCTTCAAATAGCTGGAATTATCGTCCTGTTAACAGGACTCACCTTCTCATTTATCCGACGGGAGCCTACTATCTATTCATATATAAAAAACATTCAAGGTATTTTCATCAATTTAAAAGGCGATAATTATTTTAACAAGCCAAGAGTTGAACTTAGGCCAGTGAAAATAAACAGTCAGAATTCAAATCCAGAAATCGGACATGATTCAGAATATGAATTAGAAATCATAACACCAAATCCGATCGCAAAGTTCTTCCTCACAGTGAAGGTTCCCGATTCAGTATGGAGACCGGAAGAACCCTTTGCTCTATTTAATGACACAGTAACAGGCGATAGAGCTTGGTACGATTTTAAGGTAAAAAATGGCTACACGACTTTTGAAATACCCAATGCTACTGGCATATATCATCTTGTTTTTGGGAATACAAAGCCAGAGCAACTTACAATCAGAGATCTTAGATGGTGATTTCGCAGATCATCCACCAGCACGGGCCAGAATTCTCAAACCTCAAACTTCCCCGCCCGAAGCCATGCAACTAGTGGTCTGCGAAGCTCACGAAAGCCGAGCGGGATCTGCTTCTGTCACTGAGCAGGCGATGCGAGGTCATTCGTCTCCCATCGTTTCCACCGACGTAACGACCTGGCGCATCACGTCCTCAGACGGAGGAAACGTGAATTGCACGAGAACGAAGGTCTTCCCTTCTCGCCGTATGTATCCCACGACATCCCCCATGCCGACGAATTTGTACCGCTGCATCTGTATGCCATCAACCGTCACGCTTTCCAACGGGGAGTACGCCACCGCGTACTCCAAAATTCGTGGATCGCGCGTCCACATTGCAGTGATCATCGCGGTCTCGCCGCCCCTGTCCTGCGTGACACCCACAGAATGAAACTGGATGGGCTGATCGCGGAATTGCAAGACGCCGCGGGAAACGCCACGGGCATACTTGTAGTCCGGCGGGATAAAGAATGACACAGACACCTCAGGCTCGACACTTGCGCTGGACGAGGAGGAAGTCGAAGGCGAAGGAACAGGTGAAACTACGACTCGGTTGGCGCAAGAAGAAAGAAGCAGGACCGTGCTTATGCAGAGAATGGGGAAGAAAGGCTTCATAAGGGTGTAAAGAAGGGAAACTCCGGTATTGTGCCAGAATGGGGGCAAGCGAGACATCCGTGTCTATCGATATTCTCCGAACCTTCTCGGCTTTTCCGCTTCAGGAAGACACAAAAAACGTTCCATACGTACGTGGAACGTCCCTTGGCTTTAGATGAGCAATTAATTTGTACACCTTCTAGGTTCGACTGTCTCATTTGTCTCAGTTTCTTCCGATTGACCCGTTTGTCCTCAACCTCGAAAACACCCCATCACAAAACTCCAAACTGGCATCGAAAAAATGCTCGGGTTAGGGTCAGTCCCGTACGCCCAGCCTTCCTGCTACGCAAGCTTTGCAGGGTTATTCTGGGTGCGTCACATTCTCCGTAGCTGCGTAGGTGCATCTCCTCCTTCTCAAGTCCCCGTCTAAAGAATTGAACCCCTCTCGTCTTTACCGTATTCTGGCCGCTCATGCCAGAAACAGACGCCATCACCGTACGGAACCTCACCAAGTCCTTTAAGAAGCTCAAAGTGCTGGAGGGGATCAGCTTCACCGTCCCGCGCGGCACCATGCTGGCGCTGCTGGGGCCCAACGGCGCGGGGAAGACCACCATCATACGCATCCTCAGCACGCTCCTTCTGCCCGATGGCGGCGAGGCGCGGGTGAACGGGTACGACGTGGTGCGAAATGCGGATGAGGTGCGCCACACCATCGGCCTCACGGGGCAGTACGCTGCGATCGACGATGCCCTCACGGGCTGGGAGAACCTGGTGATGATGGGGCGGCTGTATCACTTGAGCAGAGAAGAGAGCAAGAGGCGGGCGCAGGCGCTGTTGGAGCAGTTTGAGCTTACGGATGCCGCCAAGCGCGCGGCGAAGACGTACTCGGGCGGTATGCGGCGGCGTTTGGACCTGGCCGTGAGCCTTGTGGCGGCGCCTCCCATCCTCTTCCTGGACGAGCCCACCACGGGGCTGGATCCCCGCAGCCGTTTGGCCATGTGGGACGTGATCGAGAAGCTCCTGCGCGGGGGCGCCACCATACTCCTCACCACGCAGTACTTGGAGGAAGCGGATAAGCTGGCGGACCGCATACTGATGATCGATCGCGGCAAGGTGATCGCGGAGGGGACGGCGTCGGAGCTCAAGGGGAAGGTGGGGAAGGACCGGTTGGAACTGGTGTTCAAGGAAGAGCGCGACATCGAGAAAGCCGTACGGAATCTGGGAAGGGAAGACATGACCGTACGCAAGGAGGAGCGCACGGTGAGCCTGCCCATGGATGACGTGCGGGAGGTCAAACACCTCCTGGACCGCCTGGAGCAAGCGGCGATCGCCGTGGAAAGCCTGTCGTTGCATAAGCCGACACTCGATGACGTCTTCCTGCAATTGACCGGCCGTGAACCGCAAGGCAACACGGCAAACCGTCCTGCGGAAGAAGTGAAGGAAGAAGCGGCTGTTCCCCCCTCCCGCCCATGAACGCCTCTTCCAAGCACTCCACGGCCTACTGGTACCTGAGCGATTCTTCGGTGCTCATCGTGCGCAGCTGGAAGCACATCTTCAAGAACATCGACCAGCTGCTCTCGCTCGTCATGCAGCCGCTCATGTTCATGCTGCTCTTCCGCTACGTGTTCGGGGGCGCCATAGACACGGGGCCCGTGACGTACGTCAATTACCTCATGGCGGGGATCATCGTGCAGACGGCGGCGTTCGGCGCCACCACCACCTCCATGAACGTCGCGCTGGATTTGAAGCGCGGGATCGTGGACCGGTTCCGCTCCCTCCCCATGTCCAACTCCACGGTGCTCGTGGGCCACGTGACGGCGGACCTGGCGCGCAACCTCATCTCCACCGTCGTCATGATCCTCGTGGGCCTCCTCGTGGGCTTCCGCCCCACGGCGGGTGTGCGCGAATGGCTGCTGGCGGCGGGGCTGCTCCTCTCGTTCACGTTCGCCATCTCCTGGGTCTCCGCCATCCTGGGCTTGCTCGCGCGGTCGGTGGAGGCGGTGATGTGGATCAGCTTCATGCTCATCTTCCCCATCACCTTCGCCAGCAGCGCGTTCGTCCCCACGGCGGGGATGCCCTGGGTGCTCCGGATCTTCGCGGAGAACCAGCCCGTGACGCACACCATCGAGGCGCTGCGCGCGCTCACGGTGGGCACCCCCATCGGCGCGCACGGATGGATCGCCCTCACGTGGTGGACCGCCATCACGCTCGTCTCCATCCCCGTATGCGGGTGGATGTTCCGCAGGTACGGGAGGTGAGAATCGAACAATAATTTTGTTCAGAAGTGCCATGCAGACCCTTGGGCGCGGACATTGGCAGGATTCCGGGTAAGAGTACGCCCGCAAGATGTTCAACAAGGGTATGGATCTCTACGCCCAACTCGATATTCCTCCCAAGGACCGCAACACCGCCATCCCGCAGGAGGAGGCGGAATACCTCTACCGTTTCCTCATCAAACACGGCCTCTCCCGCACCATGGAGACGGGCTTCGGGTACGGCAATTCCACCGCCCACATCATCGCGGCGACGCGGTCCATGCACGTTGCCATCGACCCGTACCAGGAGTACTACCGCAAAGGAGGAGTGCGGAACATGCGCAAGCTGGGTTTTGACACATACCTGCGATGGATCAACGAGCCCTCGCAGACGGCGCTGCCGGAAATCTACGTGCATGGGGCGACGTTCGATTTCGCCTTCCTGGACGGCGGCCACCGCTACGACGAGATCTTCATCGACTGGTTCTACACGGACCTGCTCTTGGAAGAGGGCGGCTTCATTGTGTTCCATGACTTGTGGCTACGCTCCATGCGGATGGTCACGTCGTTCATCCGCACCAACCGCAAGGATTACCGCGCGGTGCGCACGCCGTTCCCCACCATGGCCGCGTTCCGCAAGGTGGGCACGGACCGTAGGGACGTGAATCACTTCCGCAACTTCTGTCCGGGGCGGTGAGGGGGATTCCCCGAGATTCCTTGCGTTCCATATGAGAAATATGTAACGTTAGAAATATCACACTTCCCCCTTCTCCAATGCAGTACCGCTACCGCGCCGGCCTATTGGGCGGCGTTCTCCTGATCCTGGGCGGCCTCATTTTGGTCTTCACCGGCGGCTCCGGCATGGGGACCACGGTGATGCTCAACGCGGGCATGGTGATGGTCCTCGTCAGCCTCGTGCGCTTTCTCCACCTGAAGAAGGAGCCCGTGGAGCGCGATGAGCGCACGCGGAAGATCGCATACACGTCGCTGGCCGCGTCGTTCCAAATGATGCTTTTCGCCTTGCTGCTCCTGTGGTGGGTGGATTACCTTCGCCCGCTCCCGCTGACCGTCGGCCAGTTCATCCTGTGTATGGTGGTGGGCATGGCGCTGCTCATGGTCGGCTTTCGCTGGCACTACTCCCGTGTTCCGGATCTCCCATGAAGAACCGCATCAAAGAGCTCCGGGCGAAGGCAAACCTGACGCAGGAAGAGCTGGCGCGGCGCGTGGGCGTGCGGAGGGAAACGGTCCTCTACTTGGAACAGGGGAAATACAATCCGTCACTCCGCCTCGCGCACGACGTGGCCAAGGCGCTTCACGCTTCCTTGGACGACGTGTTCCTGTTCGAGGGGTGAGGGGAAGGGGGCGCGGTTCGCGTTCCTCACGCATTCCCAGGTGATTCGGCAGGGAGTTTGAAGTACTCAGCCTTTCCTTTCCGCGTGAGGCAAACGCTCATGAGGGGAGGATACTCACCCTTGAGGTGTCTCTCCCTAAGGAAACCTTCTTGGATCAATTGTTGGATGTGCCTACGGATGATCTTCTCGTCCGCAGGGGGTTCCTCCCCTCGCTTGCGAGCGACAGGTGGTTTACCTTCAAGTTCATGCACGGTGCGCAGGATGTTTTGCTGGAGGGAATTGAACTTGTAGGAGAGCGCCTCGCGTCCCTCGCCCCCATCGTCCATCAAGCCCTTCAACTGATTACTCCGGGATGGACCTTGCATCTTCCGGATGGTTTTCGCTTCAATCTGTCGTATCCGTTCGCGGGTCACGCCGAAGATTTGACCCACCTCTTTGAGGGTATAGTCAATTCCGTCCTTCAAACCGTAACGCATTTGGATGATTGCCCGTTCCCGTATGGAACAACTCTCCAGCACCTCCGCGATACGCGCTCCCTGTTCCGATTGCACGGCGCGGGTACTGGGCGGTTCATACCGCAAATCTTCCTCCATCGAACCGATGGTATCCTCTTGTTTGGATCCGACGGGGTAATCGAGGCTCAGAGGAGTTCTTTTCCTGCGCATGTACTTCTCCACATCTTTCAGGGCGAATCCGCCGGCTTCGGCCACCTCCTCCGTCGTCGGTTCGCGTTCGTATTGATGCCAGAGGCGGTTGATGACTGTGCGCAATTGCGTTGGATTGGCGGCAAGGTTCGCGGAATGACTCTGGTCGGAGATGGCGCGTGTTATCGCTTGTCGTATCCACCATGTGGCGTAGGTACAGAATTTGAAGCCTCTGCGGTACTCAAACTTTTCCGCCGCACGCATGAGGCCGGAATTCCCTTCCTGGACGAGGTCCAGGAAGCTCAAGCCGCGGTTGCAGTACGTCTTGGCGATGGAGACGACGAGGCGCAAGTTCCCCGTTATGAGCTTATTCCTCGCGCCGATATATTCCGCGTAACGAGGGGCCATACGCGCAACACGGTCACGGAGTTGCGTGGGTGTCTCCTGGCATTGCTGCAAGATCCATTGGACTTCCCGTATCCACTCTTCGCGGTCCGCGGGATTATCCCTCTTCTGGTCAAAGTGCTTGATGCGCCGCCGATGGTTATCCACACGCCGGCTGAACTCTTCCAGCTGCTTCGCCCATTGCTCGATCCGGTTCGTGCGGAGGCTCAGCTCCTCCATTAACCGAACCACCTTGCGGCGGCCGCGCTTTGCGGCTTTCCAAGCCTTGCGTCGTTCCTCCTTCCTTTCTCTGTTGCGTATTGCTTCTGCGAACAGCGTCTTGTTCCTCTGCAGGAGGTCCGTGATCGTACGCACATTCAGGGGAAGGCGCTTTCTCAGCCGGTGTTTTCCCTTTTCATCCTTATTACTGACCTGCATGGAGCGGTCCAACGGCCCCTTGCCGCTTTCCATTCTTTTCAGAATCCTCATTGCCTCTCGCATGACGTACGGACTCGCCAGTACCTCTCTGCGGAAATGAGCGCGGTTCTCTTCCATGGTCATTGACAAAGAAATCTCTTCCTGTTTGCGGAGGAGGGGGATTTTCCCCATTTGCTTCAAATACATGCGCAAGGGATCATCGATGAAGTCATTATCGTCCTCCTCCGCAAGCGGGCCCTCCTCCTTCTTCTCCTCTTCTTCTTCGTCAGGCTCCATTCCCTCATCGGTTAGGTCTTTGAGGTATTCCTCAAACTCCGCATCATCGTACTCCCTCCCCATGTCCCCCGGGAGAGGCAGGTCTTCCGGGTCATCCGGCAACGCGGGGACCTGCGCTTCAAAATTGCCGGGGTACTCGTCGAAGAGCTGTTCCATGCGGACGGTCATACTAGTCCTTTTTCACTATGGATGTCACGTCATGTCTAGAGGATGGGACGTGGAGAGAGGAGGGTATATTTGGCTAGCCCTTGCGTAAAGGTAGAAGAATTCAGGTTGCAGAAGTACAGAGAGATTTCAGGATGAAGGAAGGCAGACAGATCCTGTGGTCCCGGTCACCTCTCTTCTACCTGTTTCCTGCTTTCTTCCAGGGATCATAGGCAGGGGACGGTCGGTTGGGGAACTTGCGGGTTCCCGTGCTTTATCCATTGGCCGTTGTTGCAGAGCCAATCGTCTTCCGAGGAGAGGAGGCGGAGGCCTACGGCCACGGCGAACGCCACCGCGGCGCAGAAGACGATGAGGAGGAGGAAGGATTTCTTCCCCCCGCGCGTGGCGAGGGCGTTTGTGCGCGGGAAGATGAGGAAGGAGTAGGCGATGGGGAGGAGCGTGATGAGCAGCAGGATGGAGAAGAACACCCAGCCCGGATGGAACCAGAAGAACGCTTCCCCCATCACGGCCAAGCCGCCGAGCACGAATGTCCAGCCGCCGAACCGCTGGCTTCTGTTCCATGTTTCGGGATCCGAGAGCGTCCAGGGCGTGCGCAGCCCCACGAACCAGTTCTGTCGGATCTTGCCCATGTAATTGCCAATCACCACGAACAGCGCACCGACGCCGAACACCACGTAGCGTCCCACGAGGGGGGATTGGGCGGGGTCCAGCGTCGCGAGCATGGTGATGCAGAAGATGTAGGCCATGAACGCCACGATGGCGGTCTGCAGCACGTCCCACGCGTGCAGGAACTCCGCGTAGTTCGCGCTCTTGGGGTCGAAGCGTTGGAAGACGGGGAAGAGGATCGCCATGACGAGCGTGATCCCCGGGATCAGCCACGTACCGTACGTCTTGGGGGAGAACTGGTCGGCTTGTCCTTCCAAGTTCCAGTGCGTGGGGATGTGTTCGGGGAGGCCGGGGTAGAGATAGGCCGCGAGCGCGAACAGCCCGGCGACGAGGAGCCATCGGATGATGACCAGAGGCCGGCGGCCCCACCGCATGTCCTGCCGGATATCCCGTGCGCCGGAGAGGGGTGCGGAGCCGAGAGGGGAGCCTTGGAGAGGGGAGTGCGCCATGGTCAGCGGGAGAAGAAGGATGAGAAGGAAACGAGGACGTCCTCCAGGACGGAGGTGTTGAGGGAGTAGTAGATGAACTTGCCGCGGCGCTCGGTAGCCACCAAGCCGGCGCGCTTGAGGATGTCCAGATGGTGGCTGAGCGTGGGGCCGGTGAAGCGGAAGTACTGCCGGAGCTCCGAGACGTTGAGGTCCCGCTTCTTGAGGAGCTTGAGGATCTGGCGCCGCTGCGGGTCGGAGAGGGCTTTGAAGACAGAATCGGACATTTCGATAATTCGAAAGATGTCTAAATGATACTCTGCAGGCAATGCACAGTCAATAGTCTTCTTTCCGGCAGCCTGCTCGTTCCACTGCGGCTTGATCCTGCGCGTTCCATCCTTCTCGGCCCGCCCGCACGATCCCTCGGCTGCGCGCATGATGACCCACGCGCCGCATTTCCTCCGGGGTTATTCCTCCGACAACGCCTCTTCGCTGTTCAGTTCGTGGAGATGCTGCAAATCCTCCTGCACGCTCGCCAGGTGCTCGTGCAGCTCTTCCACCTTCATGCGGAATTCCTCGCGGCCTTCCGCGCGTTCCGTGGGGACTGTCTCCAGCGCGTTCCACCGGTCCTGCGCTTCCTCCAGCATCAGCTCGATGCGGGCTTCCAGCTTCCTCCGTGCGTCCTCCGCGGCGATGCGCGTTCGGGTGGCCATGGGAGAGGGGAGCATTGCGCCTATCCTCATGAGGTGTGTACCTTTCGGTACAGTGGCCTCAGAGGGTAGGTGCGTATTCAGTGACGGAGATAGTATGTTTGTCTTTCAAATAAAGGTGAAAAGATGCAGAGGATGCAGAAGATGCAGAAGAGATGAAACATTCAGGCTGTGCGGGCATGCATACCTTTCCTTTGCTTCTCCTGTTTCTTCTGCATCCTTCCAACTCAACAGAATACTCGCACAACCCTCTCCTCTCTCCTACACTTCTCCCCCATGGCACGACTCAAGACCACCCTCCTCCTCGCCGCCCTTACCGGGCTCTTCCTCTTCATCGGCTACTCCTTCGGCGGCCGACAGGGGGCATTCTTGGCGCTGGGGCTGGCCGCCGTGATGAATATCGGCTCCTACTGGTTCTCCGACCGCATCGTGCTGGCCATGTACGGGGCGAAGGAAATTTCCTCTTCGGGCAATCCCCGCCTCCACGCCATGGTGCGCGAACTGGCGCAGCATGCGGGGCTCCCCATGCCGCGCCTCTACCTGGTCAATCTGCCCGTCCCCAACGCCTTCGCCACCGGACGCAACGAGCGCCATGCGGCGCTGGCCGTCACCAGCGGCATTCTGGAAGTCTTGGAAGAGAAGGAGCTGCGCGCGGTGCTGGCGCACGAGCTTTCGCACGTGAAGAACCGCGACATGCTGGTTTCCACCATAGCCGCAACGCTCGCGGGGGCGCTCTCGTATCTGGCGCAGATGGCGTACTGGGGCGGGCTCGGGGGCGGCGGGGGCTGGGGCAACAACAGGGACCGGGGCGGGGGAGCGGGCGCCATCGTCCTCATCCTCCTCTCTCCGCTCATCGCCACGCTGCTGCATTTGGCGGTCAGCCGTTCGCGCGAATATTTGGCGGACGAGAGCGGCGCCAAGATAAGCGGCGACCCGCTGGCGCTGGCGAGTGCGCTGCGCAAGATCCATGCCTCCACGCGCGCGCGGCCGCTCATCCCGCAGCCCCGCTACGAGGCGACGGCGCACCTCTTCATCATGAATCCCTTCAAGCCTTCGTTCCTCCTCTCGCTCTTCTCCACCCATCCGCCCGTGGAAGAGAGGGTAAAACGGTTGGAGGGGATGGTAAACGGGAGGCGTAGGACGTAGTACGTATGACGTAGTACGTATGACGTATGACGTATTACGTATGCAGAACGAAGTATACGCAATACGTAATACGCAATACGCAATACGCCCTGTCTGTGCTACTGTACCAGCGCACTCTTCCCCTTCTTCTATGCAGCGCAACGCTCTCCTTCTCCTTCGGACCGGCCTCGCCATCACGTTCATCTGGGTCGGCGTCCTGATCCTGCGCGACACGAGCATGTGGGCGTACCCCATTCTCCCGTGGGCGAAGCGGCTCCTTACGGTCGGCGGCTCCCTGAAGCCCGTCCTCCAAGCCGTTGCGGTGCTGGACATCCTGGTGGGTGCGGCGTTGATCCTCAACCTGGGCTCCTGGATCGCCGCGACAGTGGGGGTGGTGGTGCTCACGGCTGCACTTGTTGTCACCGGTGCTTCCGGCGCGCTCGCCACGAACTTCGGCCTGCTGGGCGCTTGCTTGGCGACCCTCCTGCTCACCGCACCGGATTCACTGCTCAAGAAGCTCGGCCTCGCCCGCTGATCCCCTTCCGGTCAGCCGCGCAACGCCTCCGTCCGGGGTATGCCGTCCACGCCGTACAGGCGCAGTTTGCGCATGAGGTGTTCCCGGTAATCGGTCACCGCGTCGGCGGCGATGGAGCAGAACGGGTGGCGGGGCGGTTGCCAGAAGAACGTGCGGCGGTACCGCGGGGAGAGGATGCGGTCGAACAGGCGGCGGGAATCGCGCGGGCGGGGGGCGTGCACCAACAGGCAATTGCCGATGTCCCACAGGTGGTGGGCGTCGCTGCCGCCGAGCCAGATGACGCCGCGGGGGATGAGTGCGCCCGGCAGGCGGATGGTCCGGTTCATCTGGAACGTGAGGCGCTTGAAGAGCCCCCTCAGGTGGAGCAGGGACACCACGGTCCGCAGGGCGACCAGGGAGGAGTTGTACTTCTCCACGAAGTGCAGCTCCCGTTCCTCCTTGCGCGCCGTGCGCTCGGAGCGGTGGTGGAGGATGCCGGAATCGCTGGGGACGTAGGGGTGCGCGATCACGCCGTAGAGCCGGCCGTCCTTCTGCACGCGCGCCACGAGCTTTTCGAGCGTGAGCCGGTAGGGGGTGAGGATGTCCTTCTTCCCGTAGACGTAGGTATCCCGCGAGAAGACCACCACGTCTATCCCTTCCTTGGTGAGCGCCTCCACCGCGGGGACCAGGTGCGTGCGCGCGTTGCGCGGACGGTACCGCATCAACGCCTCGTACGAGCGCCGGGGATGCTTGAAGGCGTGCTCGGACACGAAGACCATGTCCAGCTTCCGCTTGCGGAATGTTTCCCAAATGTTGCGCGCCCGGCGACGGATACAAGATTCCGGCAGCCAGAACGAGAAATTCGGGTGGAAGTGGGTATCAACGCGTATCATGTGTTTAATGTAATTATAACATAAAACAACTATCCTAACAATAATAGGAGGAAAGTCCCCCTTCTCCTCGACGCAGGGGGGTCTCCTGTGGATACTTGAGGGTCATGGAACACGCACATTGGATACGGAGAGCAGGACGGGAAGGGGTGGTGCTCGCCATTCCCATCGCGCTCTTCCTCACGTTCCTCGTCGTGGCGCGCCACGGGCTCTTCGGCGATGAGCCGCTCCACGCGGACCAGATCCAACGCTTCATCCGAGGCGATTTCGGGCTCAATCCTTACATCACGCAGTTGCCCGGGTACCATGCGGTGATCGCGCTGCCGGGGCGGCTGTTCGGTGTGCAGGACCTTCCGTTGCTGCGCCTCCTCACGTTCCTCCTCAGCCTGTCCGCGCTCCCCATCGTGTACCTCACCGCCCGCGCATTGGATGAGCAAAGCGCGCTCGTGCGAACGGTCCAATTCGTTTTCTTTCCCATCCTTCTCCCATTCTTCTTTCTCCTCTACACCGACCTGCTCTCTCTCCTCCTCGTGGTGCTGGGGTTCCTCCTCGTGTGGAGGCGGCACCCCGTGTGGGGCGGCATCGCCGGCGTGGGCGCGGTGCTTGTGCGGCAGACGGATATCCCGTGGCTGGCGTTCCTATTCCTCCTCGCCTTGTGGCGCGAGGGGCTTCTTAGCCTCATCCCCTATCCCCCTCTCCAGCCCCTCCGCCTGCCAGCTTGGAGAGGGGGCACACTCCGGGACAAGAAGAGCGTGGTATCTGCGCATCATAGTCTGTTCATTCTTCTGCGCCTTTCACGCAACGTCCGCTCATGGCTTACCGTCAGCGCACCGTACGTCTTCGGTTTTGCGGCGTTCGGCGCCTTCGTGCTCCTCAATGGCGGCGTGGCATTGGGCGACCAGGGCGCGCATCCCTTCCCCTCGTTCCACTTGGGCAACGTCACCTTCGCGCTGTTCCTGACGTTCTTCTTCCTGCTCCCGCTCCATATCGCCAATATTCCGCGCATCCTCCGTCTCGTAAGCCGCAAGGCCTGGGTCATTCCCCTCCTCTCGCTCCTCTTCCTCTTCTTCTATCTCACCTTCGCCAACGACCATCCCTACAACCAGGAATCCCACGCGTTCTTCCTGCGCAACCGCGTCCTCCTCTTCGCCGCATCGTCTCCGATGAACCGCGCGCTCTACCTCCTCCCCGCCGTCCTCTCCATCCTCTCGCTCGCCGTCACGCGCATGCGGCAGCCGGTCTTCCTGCTCCTCTACCCCGTCACGCTCCTCTTCCTGGTGCCGTCGTGGCTGGTGGAACAGCGGTACTACTTCATCCCCTTCACGCTCTTCCTCCTCTTCCGCGAACGGTACCCGCGCACCGTGGAATACGGGATGGCCGCGCTGCATGTCGTGGTGGCGTACGTATTCCTCTTCGGCATCGTGGGGGATATGTTCTTTTTATGAGAAAATTCCCCGTCACTTCCTCGCCAGTATGTTGCCGAAGCTCTTCTGCCACGTCTTCAGCAGCTCCTGCGCCTTGACGATGTCATCCACCGCCACGTACACCGCCGCCTCCTTGCCGTACGCCGTGGCGTAGATGGTGCGAATGGTGAGCTTGGCCGCCGCGCACGCGCGCGCAATGAGGGCGATGGCGCCGGGCTTGTTCTTCATGCGGAAGGAGAGCACCGGCGTGACGGTCACCTTGTACTGCGGCTGCAGCGTCATCTTGGCCGTTTCGGGGTCATCCACGATGAGGTGCGCCATGCTCGACACTTTTCCTTCGGACAGGCTGATGGCGTTGATGTTCACTTCCGCCGTGCGCAGCAGGTCGCTGAGGGCGGCCAGGTTGCCCGGCGCGTTGGGGAGGGGGACGTTGAGTTGGATCGCGGTTCCCATAGGGACGGAGCAGAATGGAACGGTGAGGGAGGAAAGGCAAGAAATATGTATAAAAATAGTATTCAATAACAGCGACGCGTCCCGCTCCTTCACCAGACGAGGTTCCCGGTGAAACGTACGTTCTTCTTCCCGTCCACAATCTCCCCAATCACGGCGCTTTCCAGCCCCTTCCCGTCCAAATGGCTGCGGATCAGTTGTGCGCTCTTGGGGTCGGCGACCATCACGAGTCCCGCCCCCATGTTGAAGGTGCGGAGCATGTCGGCATCGGACACGTTCCCCGCTTCGCGGATCACGCGGAAAATGGGAAGGATGCGGAGGGCGGAGAGGTCGAAGGCGGCGTCGAGGTCCGCGGGGAGCACGCGGTCGAGGTTCTCCGCGATCCCCCCGCCCGTGATGTGCGCCATGCCGTGGAGCTCGGGGAGGTCGAACAGGTCGCGGATGCCCGGAAGGTAATTGGTGTGCGGCTTGAGGATGGCGTCCAGGAAGCTCTCGCCGCCACGGTCGGTCGCGACCGACGTGGCGCCGTCGTTGATGGTCTCCTTCACGATCTCCGGTTTCTCCTCCATCAGTCTGCGTACCAGCGAGTAGCCGTTGGTGTGGAGGCCGTTGGAAGCAACGGCGATCACCCGGTCGCCTTTCTTGATCTTGGACCCGTCGATGATCCCGCTCTTCTCCACGATCCCCACCACGCTGGAACCGAGCACGTACGTTCCCGCCGCCAGGGTCCCCGGCTGCTCCGAGGTCTCGCCGCCCGTAAGGGTGCACCCGTTCTTGCGGCAGATCTCCGCCATGGACTTCACCATGGTGGACACCACATCGCGTTCCATTTTTCCGCAGACGATGAGGTCCTGCACCGTGAGAGGGACGGCGCCCATCACCGCGATGTCGTTGAAGAGATGGTGGAGCATGTCCTCGCAGATTTCCCGCACCTTCCCGTGCTTAATGGAGAGGAGCTGCTTGCTCCCCGGCTCTTCCGTCTTGAAGACGAGGACGGGATGCTTGTAGCCGGGGAAGGACGCTTCGAAGAGCGAGGCGAAAGCCCCCACCTTGTTCATCACGCGGGGGTCGTCACTCTGCATCGCATTTGCCATCTCCTTCTTCGTCGCATTGGCGGCGTCGATGTCCACGCCGGCCTCCTTATATGAGAGCTGGGGGGGCTTCTTCATGGGAAGAGTGTAGCGGGTTTTTCCCCTCTCCCCTAGCCCCTCCCCCACGGGGGGAGGGGAATGTGTATTGTTTGTTCTTACCGAAAGATGCACCTAAAACGCACAACCACAAACAGAAACACACCCTTCCCCCTTTGGGGGAAGGGCTGGGGTAGAGGGAAGACATCACAGCGCCCCTATCGACGTGATCTTCACCCTGCGGCCGGGCTCCGGGTGGATCCGGGAGACGGCCTTCCGCTGCGCCTTTGTCACTTCCTCTTCCGTCGTGGGTTCCGCGGGGGCGGAAGCTTGGGCCGGGGGATCCTGCCTCCGCGCGCTGTCGAACGCGCGGCCGTCCTTGAGGGTGATGGTGCGCGCTTTGAGCGCAGCGGCGAGTGCGGCATCGTGCGTGGCCAGGACCACCGTGGAGCCGAGCGTGTGTAGGTCGCGCAGGACCTTGAGGACCAGTTTCGCCTGCACCGGGTCCAGGTCCGCGAGAGGCTCATCGGCCAGGAGGATGGCGGGCTTGTGGATGATGGCGCGCGCCAGCGCGACGCGCGCCTGTTCTCCCGCGGAGAGCTCCTGCGGGAACGCGCGCGCCTTCCCCTCCAGACCGAGGTAGGTGAGCACGGCGGGGACGCGCTTGCGGATGGTGCGGTCGTTCATTTCTCCCGCTTCCAACGGGAACGCCACGTTCTCCGCCACCGTGCGGTGGGGGAGGAGCTTGCGGTCCTGGAAGACCATGCCCACCCGGCGGCGGTAGAGCTGCATGGCGGGCGGGGGAATGACGCGCAGGTCCACGCCGTCCACTTCCACCGTGCCGGCCGAGGGGTTCTCCGCGCCGATGAAGAGGGAGAGGAGCGAGGTTTTCCCCGAACCGCCGTCGCCCACGATGCACACGAACTCCCCGGGCTCGATGGAGAACGAGAGGTCCGAAAGGACCGTATTCTTCCCGTGGCGCACCGTCACTTGCTGCAGCGAAAGCATCGGGAGAGAATGTAGCGGAAAAAGCTGCTACAAGGAACTTCACAGGAGGGCGCGTATTGCGTATCGCGTATCTTCGTTTATTAGGTGCAATACTATGCTTTCCTCATCACGAGGTAGACCTCCCTGCTCCTGTCGCGGCTTGCCTGGACTTTAGAGACGCGGATGTCGCGCCAGTGCCCGGTGACTTTCATATCGCGCAGCAGTTCGTCGAAATCCCCGCCGCGGAACACCTTGATCACGCAGAAACCCCCCTTCTTCAGGTGCCGCACCGCCACGGCCAGCACGGTGTGGGCCAGTTCCACGGAACGCCACTGGTCGATGTCCTTCACGCCGCTGGTATTGGGTGCGATGTCGGAGAGCACCAGGTCCACGAAACCCGTCTCCTCTTCCTCCAGCATCTCCTCCAATTTCTTGTCGTTCGTGATGTCGAAGCGGTGCACGGAGACGTTGGGCGCCACTTCCTCAATCGCCTGCAGGTCCACCCCGATCACCTTCCCGCCTTCCCCCACCTGGCGGGAGGCGTACTGCAGCCAGCTCCCCGGCGCGGCGCCCAGGTCCAGCACGGTCATGCCGGGGGCGAGGAGCGTGAAGCGCCGGTCCAGCTCCATGAGCTTGTAGACGGAGCGGGCACGGAAGCCTTCGGCCGCCGCTTTCTGGCTCCACTTGTCGTTGGGGGTGTAGGGCTTGGGCATGGGAGAGGAGTCCGAAGAAACCGAGGAATCCGAAGAATCCGAAGAGAAGCTCAGTGTACCCCTTGGTTTCCTCGGTTTCATCGGCTTCTTCGGTTTCCTCACTCCAAGGGCTTCTTCCCCGGCACGCCCACCTCCCTCGGGTACTTTCCGCTCAGGGGTGCCGTCTTTTGGAACACCAGCAACTGCCGTTTGCCCCATGTCTCCCCCAGGTCGTACACGTGCTGTTTGATCAAATGCGTGGAGAGTTCCGCCCGCGCAAGGAGCGAATCCTGCAGTTCCCGCTCGATGGTCACGCTCTTCCACAGGACGATGTGTCCTTGGGGCTTCACGAACGGCGCCGCGAACTCCAGGAGCACGTTAAGTTCCGCCACGGCGCGGGAGGTGACCACATCGAACTGCTCGCGATATTCCGTGTTCCGTCCGAATTCCTCCGCGCGTCCGGTCACGAGACGGACGTTGGGCAGGTCGAGGGAAGCCGCGATGCGCCCCACGGCATCCGTTTTCTTCTGCACGGAATCGAGACCCGTGCACTGCGTACCGGGGAGCGTGATGGCGAGGGGGAGGAGGGGGAAGCCGCCGCCGGTCCCGAGATCGAGGATGGTCTTCGCCTCGGTCACCTGCGGCAATTCCAGCGCCGCGAGCGAATCCAACACGTTCCCTATCCAGCATTGCTCCTCCGTGCGGAACGCGGAGAGGTTCACCTTCGCATTCTCCTCCAGGAAGGCGGAGACGAGTTGCCGGAGCTGCGCCTGCCCTCCGAAGTCCCCGAAGGGGCGAAGGAGGGGTTCGAACGCGGGAGGCACCATGGGGACATCATAGAGCATTTTCGCCCTCCTGCCGCGCCGCCAGTTGCACTTCCGGACCATGGGCTGCGAGCGCGGAGCGCGTCTGTTCCGCCATCAGCCGATGGTGACTGCGGATAGGGCAATCGGGGGAGGGGATTGGTCAAAGAACAAGCGGCGGAAGCAATGACTTTATGGCTTCCCTATAAGGAAAAGTGAGAAGGGCAACGGTTTCCCTGCATGGGAAACAGAGAGGAGTAGAATAGTGCTTCATGCTGCAGAAAGGGACGATTGATACTGCCGATTATTACGCGATTACGAGCGACCCCACGTACGTTTCCTTCGGACGTTCGTTCTTGGAGGATGTGGGGAAGGTCCTTGGCAGCGAAGACAACGCACAGGTGATGCGGGGAACGTTGGAGACGTTCCTCAGTTCCCGTATGCATGATGAGTACGCGGCGATATTCGGATTTGTCACCAGCAACGGCCATCATGGGACGGTCTTGAGGGATGCTCTCTGCACGATGAAGAGGCACGACGTACGGAGCGAGTGCGGCGCACTGGAGCCCATGCTGGATTATCTTCCCCCCGGGGCGGCAAGTCGGGAATTACGGCGCGCCATGGATGAAATTCTTGAAATGTGTGACGTGCCTGCGGAGAAATCCCTTTCCTGAGCCTCTCGTTTGTTTCCTCCCGGGAGAGGCGCTATTCTCCAATCACTCCTCCCGCGTATCCATGCCCTACGGTGAACGCATCGCGCAGTTCCTGCTCTCCATCGGAGCCGTCAAGCTCCGCCCCCGGGAACCGTTCACCTGGGCGAGCGGCATCAAGAGTCCCATCTACTGCGACAATCGGATGATCTACAGTCATCCGGACGCGCGGGATTACATCGTGCAGTCGCTCGCTTCCCGCGTGAAGGGGCTGCACGTCCCCGCGGACGTCATTGCCGGCACGGCTACCGCCGCCATCGGCTGGGCGGCGCTCGTGGCGGACAGGATGAAGCTGCCTTTCGTGTACGTGCGCGCCAAGGCCAAGGACCACGGCGCCAAGAAGCGGATCGAGGGGGATATGAAACCGGGCAAGCACATCGTGGTGATCGAGGACCTCATCTCCACGGGCGGATCCTCCCTCTCTACGGTGGAGGCGCTGCGCAACGAGGGACAAGGGACGGTTTCCGATATCGTCTCCATCTTCAGCTACGAGTTCCTGGCCGCGCGTGAGAACGCCCTGTGCGAGAACGTCTCCTTCCACCCCCTCACCACCATTTCCACGCTCCTGCATGTGGCGATGGGCGACGGGAGGATCACGGACGAGGAATCGCGGATGGTCCACGAATTCGTTACGGAACCGGAGAGTTGGATGAAGAAGTGATATTGACAATACATAAAATTAGTATAGATTGATAATGTCAGCATGCGCTGGTTACCTTGGTTCTTTACTGTCTTTGGACGTGGGAGAAATCTATGGGCAAGCCTGAACAGAATGACAAGCCGGTGCTGGTACGAGATCGAAAAGGAAATCTCCACTTCCGAAATACCGGTCAGATGAAAGAAGGAGATCGGATCATTCGGGAGGCCAAGAAAGAGGAGATCAAGGAAAACCATCTCCGCTGACCAAGGGAAGCCGCCTGCCCATACGGACAGGCGGTTTTTTAGAACTGTCGCAAGAACCTCAAGTCTCCGTTATAGAGCGCGCGGATATCCGGTATCTGGTGTTTGATCATGATCATCCGTTCGATGCCGAAGCCGAAGGCGAAGCCCTGCCACTCTTTAGGGTCTATGCCGCAGTTCCGGAGCACGTTGGGGTGCACCAGTCCGCAACCCACAATCTCCAGCCACTTGCCCTCGCGGCTTTGGCCTTCTTCCCCCTGCCACTTCATGTCCACTTCCAGCCCCGGCTCCACGAAGGGGAAGAAGCCCGTGCGGAACCGGAACTCCGCTTTGGGGGAGATCAATTCGCGTATGGCGGTGACCATCACGGCCTTCATGTTGGCGAGCGACACGTCCTTGCCGATCATCAGCCCCTCGAACTGGTGGAACATGGGGGAGTGTGTGGCGTCGGCATCCTTGCGGTACACCTTGCCCGGGCAAATGATGCGCAGCGGGGGCTTGTGGTCCTGCATGTAGCGCACCTGCACGGGGGAAGTATGGGTCCGCAGAACGTACCGGCCTCCCGGCGGCTCGCCTTCGTCCCGCGTTGCGGGACTACGGTGGGCAGGAAGGGAATCCTCCGCGATCCAAAAGGTATCCTGCGCGTCGCGCGCGGGGTGCGTTTCCGGGACGTTCAACAGGTTGAAGTTGTTGTCCTCGGTCTCCACTTCCGGCCCCTCCGCCACCTCGAACCCCATGCGGCCGAACACTTCCTCCACCTGCCGGATGAATTCGGGGATCAGGTGCAGGTGTCCGTGCTCGCGCTCCGGCAACGTCAAGGTCACGTCAATCCCGTCCGTCTCCGCCAGCGACCCCAGCGCGGCGGCGCCCAGCGCCCCCTTCCGTTCCTCCAGCAGCCGCGTGAAATCCTGCTTAACGGCGTTGAGCGCCTTGCCTTCCTTTGCGCGCTCCTCCGGGGAGAGCGTCCCCAGGCGCTTCATGGCTTGCGTGATGGCGCCGTGCTTGCGCGAGTAGAGCTCCTGCTCCACGCGTTCGAGCTCGGCGAGGGAAGAGGCGTTGGCAATGGCTGCCTTCAGGTTGTCGAAGGTGGGGGAAGAGGTCATACGGGAAGGATAGCGCTGTTGTGGGCGTATTGCACGTTGATGGAGGTTTGGAGATAAGAAACCGACGAAACCGAGGAAACCGAAGAAACCGAAGTGTGTTTCAGTATTCGCCCCTCGGTTTCCTTGGTTTCTTTGGTTTCCTCGGCTTCCTCCTTATGCATTCAAAGCCACTTCCACCAATACGAACACCAGGTAGATGATCACCGCAATCCACCACGTGAGGACGCCCAGTATGTGGAAGCCCACAAGGGCAACGGTCCCTAGCGCGAGCAAAATGCCCTGCCGTACGGAAATCCCCAGCACTTTGCCGCCGTCCCAGGTGTGGAGGGGGATCAGGCGCCAGAGGGCGAGGAAGAGCAGGGCGCCCACGGAGCTCACGGAGAGGAAGAGTGCGGCGAAGAAAGCGGTGAGCGCCTGCACGGGGGAGGTGAGGGGACTCACGCGAAAGACCACCACGAGGAGGGAGGTGGTGGAGAGGAGGGCCGAGACGATGATGCCGAAGACGAGTGAGTTCATACGGCTTCGCAGTGAGAGAGCTTCAGAGTAAGGTGCGGAAGAAGTTAAAGCGGGGAGGGCGATGCCGCTACGCCGCTATGCATGGGTCAGGAAATCTTCTCCTTCTTGAGGAACGCGCCCAGCGCCTTGAAGTCATCGTACAGGGATTGGCGCAGGTTGCCGTTGTGGAGGGCGGCGGCCGGATGGAAGATGGGGAAAGCGGTCACCGTATCGGTGAGGGTCTGGGGCTTGCCGTGCGCGGTGGTGATGCTCAGCTTGGTGAAGAAGTGGCCCAGCGCATGGCGGCCGAGCGGTACCACGACCCGCGGCTTGATGACGGCGATCTCCAGCATGAGCCAGGGCATGCACTGCTCTTTCTCTTCCGGCGTGGGGTCGCGGTTGGCGGGCGGGCGGTACTTGACCACGTTCGTGATGTACACGTCCGAGCGCTCAAGCCCGATCGTCCCCAAGAGTTCGTCCAAGAACTGTCCCGCCGCTCCCACGAACGGCCTGCCCAGTTCGTCCTCCCTCTGCCCCGGCGCCTCCCCGATGAACATCACGCGGGCCTTGGGGTTCCCTTCGCCGAGCACCGGATTGGCGGTCGTATGCAGCTCACAGCCTTTCCACTCCTTCAATTTTGCCCGGAGCATGTCCAGCGTGATCGGATCGGTCATGGAGTGCATAGTACCATAGTCGTATCTCGCAGTACGTATTTCGTATGACGTATTCAAAGAGGCGTGGAGTGTAAAGATACGATATACGCAATACGCAATACTTAATACGATGCTTTGATCTTCGCGATCCTCTTCACCAGCTTCTCGCGCAGGTCGCTGTTCCTCTCCGCAAAAATCCTCACGGCGGCAAGGGCGGCGTTCTTGGGGTGCAGCACCGTCATCACGGGGACGTCCGAAGGCATGCGGAGGCTGGAGTTCAAATCCACCATGTACTCCTCCAGGTTCTTGAAGGGCGGGCAGTTGATCACCGGGTGCACGGAGCTTCCGGCCACCACACCGGCAAGGCCGTTGCTCATCCCCACCACCGTGATGATCACGCGCGGCTCGGGGTCCTCGTTCAAATTCCGCACCAACTCCACCACCTTTTCCGGCACTTTGTGCGCGGAGGCCACCACGGTCTCCGAAGGAATGTCGAATTCCCGGAGGACTGCGGCGACTTTATCCGCCGTTTCCATGTCCGACTTGCTGCCGAGGAGGAGGGTGACGTGCATGGGAAGAGTATAACGGAGGAGACCGAAGAAACCGAGGAAACCGAAGAAACAGAGGAAGGAAGAGCGATTTCTTGTTTGTTTCGGGAAAGGGGCAATGGTACGCTGTCTGCAGCGAACGCCGCTCTTTTCTCCCGTGCGCCCGTCCACCTTCGCTCCTCATTCCGCTCGGAGCTACGGTGGACAAGTAGTTTCCCCGGATCGTTCCTTCTCGTTGGTCTTTTCCCTTCTCCCGTGCGCCCGTAGTTTCCCCCTTCGCCCTCACTCCGTTCGGGCTTCGGCGGGACAGGCAGCCTTCCAGGCTGATACCCTGTTACGGGTTCTATTGTTCATTTTCTTCACTCTCGTGCGCCCGTAGTTCAGCCTGGATAGAACGCCAGATTGCGGATCTGGAAGTCGTAGGTTCAAATCCTGCCGGGCGCACCATCGTGGGGATGTAGCTCAGCTGGCTAGAGCGTCTGCATGGCATGCAGAAGGTCAGGGGTTCAAGTCCCCTCATCTCCACCATCACTTCGACAGCGCCTCCTCTACGTCTCTCAGGGTTTCTTCCAACTTCCCCTCCCTGTTCAACACTTGGATATCGCAGAGGGGGGCGAGGCTCAGTTCGTGGTCCATGCTGGCGAGGCGGCGGGCGAGTTCGTCTTCCGCCATGGGTGCGCGGTCTTTGATGCGCTTGATCAAGCGTTCGCGGTCCTCGGGGAGAATGAACACCGAGACCAAGCGGTAGGGCGCCCTGTCGCCGGTGAAGAGGGGATTCATGCGGATGCTCTGGAACCCCTGCACGTCCACCTCGCGCACCACCGTTTTCCCCTGCTCGATGGCGGGGATGATCTCCTCCTTCAACGTTCCGTAGCGCGCGCCGCCGTGGACCCGCGCCCATTCGATGAAGGCGCCCTGTTCCAGCGAGCGGTCAAACTCCTCCTCCGTGAGGAACCGGTAGAGGTCGTTTCCCTCGCCTTTGCGCTTCTCCCGCGTGGTGGCGGATTTGGGGAACACCAGTTCCGGATGCTGCGCGCGGAGCTGCTGGAGAATGACGCTCTTCCCCACACCGCTCGGCCCGATAATGAGGACCAATTTGCCGCGGGGGGGGTGTTTGTGCCTGTGCGGAGTGGAAGGACGAGGCATACCGTAAATGCTACAGGAAGGCGATAACACTGCAATCCAGGCATGGCAAGGATACTTGTCTTTCTCGCTTAAACATGCTACAATTATCGGATTTGCTCTTTGAAAACTCGCCTACCCTTTAGGCAGGGAGAGTGAAGGGGTGATGCGCTCGCAGACGCACGAAAGCGCTCATAACCCTCACCCTTCCACCCTCCCTGCCTCTGCCCCCGCAACATCCCTTGCTCCGCTCGGGATGATGCGGAGCAAGCGCGGCAACACGACTACCGCGCACGAGAGGCTCCCTCACTGAGGGATCTCTCTCTAACTCTTCTCTCTCCCATCGGAGCAGCAGAAGGTACACAAACACACAAACCCTTCTCCCGGGGCAACGGGAGGCCTGCCCGGCAAAGGGCAACTACACACATACACACGAGCCGCACACTCCCCATTGTGCGAAGGGTAGGGAGTATGCAGTGAAAGTCGCACTGCAAACTGCTCACTTTTTGATGGCCTTCGGGCCTCAGAGTGTGCGACACCCCGCACCATCCTGGTCTTCGGACCAACCTCTGGAGATCAGGACGGTGCGGGGTTTTTTTTGTTTCCCTCTCCCCTAGCCCCTCTCCCAGCGGGAGAGGGGGATGTTTGTGTTCGGTTGTTGTCACTGTGAAGCATCCTGTACCCTACAGCCATGCCCAGAGCAAAGATCGCCATCCTCTACGTCGGCGGATCCATAGGCATGGTGATGAACCAGAAGACCGGGCGCATCGAGCCCATGGAGTCCCTGGGGATGATCCACCGCTCCATACCGGAGATGCAGCGGGAAGTGTCGCTACACTTCTACTCGCTGAGCAACGTGGGGTCGTCCGAGGTGACACCGGACCACTGGGTGGAGATCGCGGAGAAGATCAAGGCGCTCTACCATCAGTTCGACGGATTCGTGGTCATCCATGGCACCAACACCATGTCCTACACGGCGGCCGCACTCAGCTTCGCGCTCCAGAACCTCAGTAAGCCCGTTATTCTCACGGGCGCGTTGCTGCCCCTCAACGAGCTCGCGGGGGACGGGCGCATGAACCTCATCTTCGCCATCCGCGCGGCGCAGCTGGACCTGGCGGAGGTGTGCGTCGCGCTGGGGCCCAAGGTCCTTCGCGGCACGCGCGCCAAGAAGGTGGAGGATTCGCTCCTGCAGACGTTCGACAGCCCGCGCTTCCCTGCGCTCGCGGAATTCGGCACGGGGATACGCCTCCATCCCTGGCGGCAGGTGCGGCGTAAGCGCACTCTCCTCGCTCGCCCCTCGTTCGACGGCAACGTGGTCATCCTCACCCTCACTCCCGGCATCACCGATGCCTATCTGGCGGCGGCGATCGTCGCCAAACCCGGCGGCATCGTCCTGCGGGCGTACGGTCCGGGCATGCTGCCGGAGAGGCTTTTTCCCTGGCTGCGGGAGGTGAAGAGCGCAGGCATCCCCGTGGTCATTGTCTCGCAGACGTTGCGCGGAGCCATCGACCTTCACCGCTTCCGCAAGCAGCTCACGCTGGAGGAGCTGGGGGTGATCTCCGGCAAGAACATGAGCTTCGAGTGCGCCACGGTCAAACTGATGTGGGCGCTCACGCAGGCGAGGACGCCGCTGCGGTTGAGGGAATTGATGGAACGGAGCTTGGTGGGGGAGTTGGATGAGTAGGGGAAAGACCACGTCTCCAGAATCAAGTATCAAAGAAGTTTCAAGCATGAAGACACAAGGAACAATGTGTTTCTTGGCACTTGGTGCTTGTTTGAATCTTGATACTTGCTTGTTGGTCATTTTTCCTTTTCATCATCCTCTTCCTCCTTCTCCTTCTTTTCCAGCAACTTCGCCCCGATGATGGAGCTGATCGCCCCGCCGATCACGAGCCCTACGATCACCCGCCGGGCGAGGTGCCCTTTCTTGTTCTTTTCCTCCTCTTGCTTTTTACGGCGTCGGAAAGGCCACATCGGAGGGAATGCTAGCATCAAATTGGGGGGTTGGGGAGGTAAAGAACCCCAAAGATCATCGGTGGTAGGGAGTAGGTTGTAGTACATCCGTTTACGAACAATTGAGCAATGGCACCATTTTGGTACCACCTACTGCCTACCACCTACAACCTACCACCTGATCTCCGGATACTTCTTCATCTCACCCATGACAATCTTCTCCACCTCCTTCAGCTTCTCCGTCGTTCGCGCTTCCATGCACACCGAAAGCCTGGGGCTGGTGTTGCTGGCGCGGATGTTCGCCCATGCGCCCTCGCCGAAGTCGATGCGCGCGCCGTCCAGCGTCACCACCGGATAGTCCTTGCGGAACCGTTCCACCACAGTCGCCACCACCCCGAACTTCGCCTCGTCCGGGCAATGCGGCCGGCGCTCCGGGGCGAGGTAGACCTTGGGGAACGCCGCGAGGAGGGCGGAGAACGGCTTCCCCGACGCCTTGAGGATCTTGAGCACCTGCAAGCCCGCGACCAGCGCGTCGTCGTAGCCGTGCGCCAGCTCCTCCAGGAAGAAGTGGCCGGATTGCTCGCCGCCCAGGGGGGCCTTGTGCTCGCGCATGGCGTGCTCCACCACGGAATGCCCCACCGCCACCATCACGGGCTTGCCGCTCCACTTGGTGATCTCCGTCTCCAGCGCGGAGGACATGCTCACCGTGAAGATGACCGCGGCGCCCGGCACGCGCCGGAGTTCCTCCCGCGCCAGCAGGAGCAGCGTCTCATCGCAACTGCGGATCTCGCCCCGCTCGTCCACGATGCCGATGCGGTCGCCGTCCCCGTCGAATGCCAGTCCGATCGCCGCCTTCTTCTCCGCCACCGTCTTCTGCAGGTCCGCGAGCGTCTCGCGCTTGCTGGGGTCCGCGGCATGGTGGGGGAACGTACCGTCGGGTTCCAGGTAGAGTCCCTCCACGTCGGCGCCCGCCCGCTTCAAGGCTTCCGCGTACACGGGTCCCGCCACACCGTTGCCGGTGTCCACCACCACGGAGAGCCCCTCAGCGCTCCCCTTGAAGACCTCTGCAAGATGGTCCAGGTAGGGCGTTGCGGCGTCGATCTCCTCCCGCGATCCCGTCCCCTCCGTGAACGTCCCCCCCGCGATCCTCTCCCGCAAATCCTGCAGGTCTTCCCCGCTGTAGGCTTCCGCATCACGGATTTGCAGCTTGAGGCCGTTATCCTCCTTGGGGTTGTGGCTCGCGGTGATCTGGACGCCGCCATCGAGCCCCATGCGGACGATGGTGAAGTAGTTGAGGGGGCTGGGGGTGCTGCCCATCACGAGCACATGGCATCCCGCCGCCATCAGCCCCGCAATGGCCCCTTCCGCGATCTCCGGACTGTGCGTCCGCGCGTCCCAGCCGATCACGACGTCCGGACGGTCCTTCTGGTACTTCTCCCGCAGGACGGTGCCGAACGCTTGGCCGATGAGGCGCGCCCCTTCCGGCGTGATGTCCGTGCCGGCCTTTCCGCGGATGTCGTAAGCGCGGAAGATGAGGGGGTTGAGGGAAGTCATGGGGAGAGCTTAGCAGCAGGATCACTCCCGCTCCACGGTCTTCCACCCCTCCGTCACCGCGTCGCAGAGGAAGTCAAACATTATAAAGTTTCGCCCTTTCGGTTGTATGTATAAAGTTCATGTGTTCTTGTTTGTTTGTGTTTTGTTGACCTCACCCCCAACCCCTCTCCTTCGCAAAGGAGAGGGGAATTGTAGTTGTTTGTTGTTTGTTTGATTGGAAACACACAAATAACATACAGCTCCCTTCTCCTCCGCAGAGGAGAAGGGCAGGGGATGAGGTCAAAAAAAACAGCACACAAAAAAAGGGACGTGAAGTCAAAACACGAACTACGAAGAATAAGCCCGTGTATGGATGGAGGCCTTCAACGGTGCTACAGTCTCCCATCCTATGAAAGACGACATACGCGATAAACTCTACAGGAAGCACAAGATGCTCTTCAACAAGCGGCTGCGCCGGAATATGACGGAAGAAGAGAGCATCCTCTGGAATGTTTTGCGCGGAAGGCGATCACGGGGAGAGAAGTTCTGCCGGCAGGTGAACATCGGCCCCTACATCGCGGATTTTCTGTGCAGGGCACATCGTCTCATCGTGGAAGTGGATGGAGGCATCCATGAATCCAGGGAACAGCGGGAGCACGATGCCGGAAGAGATGCATACTTACGGGAGCGTGGTTTCACAGTTGTCCGCGTGAAGAATGCGGATGTGCGGTGCGGTCTTCCCGCAGTGCTCGATCGCATCCATAGCCGATTGCAGGCGCTTTCAGGTGTGGTAAGTTACTAAGAAATGTGTTATAATAACAATAAATATCCACCCCATGCCCTCCAAGCTCTCCGTCGCGTACTTCACCATGGAAATCGGCCTCGAGAGCGGTATTCCCACGTTCGCGGGGGGATTGGGCGTACTGGCGGCCGATTTGATGCGTTCCTGCGCGGATACGGGCGTGAGCGCCGCATGTGTGACGGGCTGCTGGCGATACGGGTACCTGCACCAGGAACTCCATGCCGATGGCACGCAAAAGTACGGTGAAGTGTCCTGGGATCCCGCGGCAAAATTGAAGAAGCGGCCGGAAACCGTCACGGTGAAGGTTGAGGGGAAGGACGTCCTGGTGGGATGTTGGGAGCTCCTCCTCAAGGGCAGGCACGGCGTTGTCCCCATCTACTTCCTGGATACCAACCTTCCGCAGAACGGTGCTGTGGAACGGGACATCACCAAGGGGCTCTATGGGGGAGACCAGGCGATGCGCATCAAGCAGGAGATCGTGCTGGGGATCGGCGGGGTGAAGATGCTGCGGGCGCTGGGATATGCGACGGTGGATAACTTCCACCTCAACGAAGGGCACTGCGCCTTTCTCACGCTGGAACTGCTGCGCGAACGCGATTTCAAGGACGACGCGGTCCGGCGTTCCTGCACCTTCACCACGCATACGCCCGTGCAGGCGGGGCACGACGTCTTCCCCTACGACCTGGCGTGGCGCATCGCGGGGGACCAGCTCCCGTGGCACATCAAGCTGCTCGCGGGTGAGGATGCGCTCTCCATGACGAAGCTGGCCATGCACCTCAGCCACAAGACGCTGGGCGTCTCGCGCATCCACGCCTCGGTCTCGCGCAAGCTCTTGGGGAATCCCGACGTGGACTACATCACCAACGGCGTGCACCACGCGGAGTGGGCGGGGCCGGAGATCCAGGCGCTCTTCGACGCGCGCATCCCGGGGTGGCGCGGGCATCCCGCCCTCCTTGCCGCGCATTGCAGGGAAGTACCGGATCAGGAACTGTGGTCGGCGCACCAGGCGGCCAAGCGGCGCCTCATCCAAGCGGTGAACGCGCAGGGCGGCGGCGGATTCCGCGAGGACCGTCTGACCATCGTGAGCGCACGGCGCATCGTCCCCTACAAACGGCCGGAGCTCCTGTACGAGAACCTCGAGCGTCTGCGGGAGGTGGCGCAGGGCAAGCTCCAGATCATCCACGCGGGCAACGCTCACCCGCACGATCCCTTCTCGCAGGACGTCATCCGCCACATCATCGAGCGGTCGCGCCAGCTCAAGGGGGCCGTGGACATCGCGTACCTCCCCAACTACAACCCGGACCTCGCCAAGCTCCTCGTCGCGGGGGCGGACGTGTGGCTCAACACGCCCACACGCCTCCACGAGGCGTCGGGCACCTCCGGCATGAAGGCGTGCCTCAACGGCGCCCTCAACCTTTCCACGCTCGACGGGTGGTGGGCGGAGGGATACGAAATGGACCCCGAGGCGGGTTGGCGCATCGGGCCGCTGGCGGAGGCCGTGGGGACCGACGACACGCGCAAGACCGATGCCGAAGACCTGTATACCCAGATCCAGTACGAAGTGATCCCCGAGTACGAATACCCCGGGCGCGAGCGGTGGATCCGGCGTATGAAGCGCGCCATAGGCCTCATGGGGACCTTCACGTCCCAACGCGCCGTGGAGGAGTACCAGGCGAAGGCATGGGTGAACCGGTAGAGGATTTACGTTCCTCCCACCGCGCCGATCACGAACACCACCAACCCGTAGCTGAGGAGGATCACCACGAGGCCGATGAGCGAGCGGATGAGGAGCGACTTGCCCTTCTCGGCCTGCGCTTCGTTGCCGAAGCTGGTGAGGTACAGGATGCCCGCGTAGATCACCACGGCCACGGCGGCGAGGCCGACGAACGTGAGGACGGCCGCCACGATGTTCACCGCCTTGGCGATGAGGATGCCGGCGGAAGGCGCGGCGGGGGCGCAGAGCATGTTGCCCGTGAGCGTTGCGGAAATGGCCAGGCGCAACACCAGCACCGCAATGCCGAACGCGATGCTGATGACGGTCTTGCGCAGCTGTGTGACCCCCTCGTCGCTCGTGTAGGTGTAGACGGACTTGAGCGCCACGAAGATGATGGTGAGCATGGCCGCCACGGCCAGGATGGTGAGCGCCCAATCGATGAATTCCGTGACCGTGGTGGCGAGCACCGTCACCCCCTCGCACGCCCCCCCGCCCAGCGCCACTTCGCCCGTCGCCCCGTAGAACGCCAGGATGATGGGCTCGATGAGGTAGGCGAGGATGAGGCCGGCGATGCTCATGGTGAGGATGGTCTTCGCCTTCTCTCGTGCATTGTCATCCTGCCCGATCACCATGCGGTACCCCGCGTACATGATGGTGAAGATGGCGGCGTACGCCAGGAACGGCCGCATCTGGAGCGCGAGGGAGACCATGATGGAACCGATGCCGTACTCCGATGTGATGCCGTTGACACTCACGGGAAAATCCCCCATGCCGGGGAGCGCGCTCCCCACGCTGCCGATAATCCCGTAGATTTCGCCAGCGGTAATGGCATGCGCCCGGGGGAGGAGGAAGCCGAGGAGGGAAGAGAGGAGGTGCATGGTCAGGCGTTGCTGGCGATGTGGATGAAAGTGTTGACGAGCGCGTAGGAGAGGAGCACGACGATGAGGGTGATGATGCTCGTCTTGATGATGCCCTTGGCGCGGTCCTTGAGGGATTCGTCCACGGAGACCACCAGGTAGATGCCCGCGACGATAATGGCGATCACCACGCCCGCGCCGATGAATGCCAGGAGGAAATTCGCAAGGCCCACCGCTTCCTCGTTGAGCAAGTTGAGGTTGGCGCCCATGCCCGGGTTGACGGCCACCACGATCGCCTGTGCGAGGATCACGAGGATCGTCCCCACGAAGCTCATGAAGAGGCGCTTGCGCGCGCGGTCCACGTACTCCTGTTCCCCGTGGGAGATGACGAGCCGGAACCCCTGTATCACCACGTTGACCACCAGCACCACGGCCACCGCGCCTTTGCCGTAGGCGATGATGTTGTCGAGGACGGGCGTGAGGGGCTCGGCATGGATGAATTCCGCCGACCCCGGCATGATGGCCTGCGCAATCAGGGTCGAAGCCCCCACGATGAGCATGCCCACGATGGCGTAGGTGTAGGCCGACTTGGCCTCCGTCATGGCGCTCTCGTCGTGGCTGAAGAGCACCATGGTGGCGGCGTAGAGGAACAGGAAGAAGAACGCGAACGCCACGAATACCCCCTGCAACATGGGGACTACATGAAACCAGATGTAGGCGACTAATCCCGCAAAACCGCCGCCCATCCCGCCGGCGGGAGGCGTCACCTCCAAAGCCCATGCAGCCGCAGGGGCAAGGAGCAAGCCGAGCAGGAAGAGTGTTTTCTTCAAATCGTGTTATTATAGCGGTTTATGATCATTTCTTGAAGGTTGAGAGATGCGTGGATTCGTTACTTCCTTCTTTCGAAGGTCAAGAAGAGACGTATTCCACGAAATAACAAACTAACGAAATAACAAAAAAACGCTCAGTGTGTCAAGTATCGCTTTACAAGGCTCAGAAAATCGCATAATCTCCCAGTCCATGGCAAAGCGTCCCACCCCAAAGAAGCGCAAGGCAAAGAGTGCCGGCCGCACGCAACACAGCGTGTTCATCCTCCAGGAAGTCCGCAGGCTGCGCAACCGCCAGAACTCGCCTTTCGGTTCCCCCGCAAGCGGGAAGAACAAGGCGAAGAAGGCGTTGGAAGGCATCACGCGTATTAAGGCGTAATATGGCTCGCCGCCGACACCTTTCGCGCATTGCCGTCATGCAAGTGCTCTTTGAGCGCGAGAAGCATGCGGGAATGTTGCCGGAACCCGAAGCGCTCCAAAAGAATGCGGAGGAACTGGGGGAAGCGGATATGGAATTCGCCGGCGTGTTGCTGGAGGGGGTCGTATCCCGCGAGAGCGAAGTGAAGGCCGCCGTCCAGGAGCATGCGCCGCAGTGGCCCATGGAGCGCATGGACCCCATCTCACGCTGCATCCTGCTCATCGGCGCCTACGAGATCCTCTTCGCCAAAGATGCCCCGCCCGCCGTGGTGATGAACGAGGCCATCGAGATCGCCAAGGAGTACGGGACCGACGAAGGGGGGAAGTTCGTGAATGGGGTGTTGAATGCGATTGCCCATAGGAAGTGACCAAATTGGAAATTTGAAATGCAAAATGATACATGTCAGAAATCGCCGATACGACCAGTTCGGACTGCATTTTGCATTTTGCATTTCTCATTTATCATTCCTCCGCATTTTCTGTTCTTCCACCTCCCCTCACTTCACCCTACACTTCCCCTATGCCCCAGTCCCACGTCCTCCTGGAGAAAACGATCGGTGTCCGCTTCAAGGACAAGGAATTGCTCCTCCAGTCCCTCACGCACCGTTCCGCCGTGCGCGAGTCCAACCGGCACGGGCACAATGAGAGGCTGGAATTCCTGGGGGATGCGGTGCTGGAGATGGCCACCACGGAATACCTCTACCACCTTTCGGGGCGCGCGGAGGGCGAGCTGACCAACTGGCGTTCAGCATTGGTACAGGGTGACCACCTGGCGGAAGTGGCGAAGAGCATCAAGCTTGGGGAGTACCTCTTCATGAGCCGCGGGGAGGAGGCGAGCGACGGGCGCAACAAGCCTTCCACGCTGGCCAATGCCGTGGAAGCACTCATCGGGGCCGTCTACCTGGCCTGCGGCTACGAGGCGGCGCGCACCTTCTGCGAGAAGTTCATTTTGCAGGATCTCCAGAAGCTCCTGGCGCAGGGGAAGCACAAGGATGAGAAGAGCCTCTTTCAGGAAATGGCGCAGGAGAAGAGCGGCATCACGCCGCACTACGAGGTGCTGGAGGAGATCGGCCCGGACCACGAGAAGCTCTTCACGAGCGCGGTGTACATCGAGAAGGAGAAGATCGCGGAAGGGCAGGGGAATTCCAAGCAGAAGGCGGAACAAGCCGCGGCGAAAGCGGCTTTGAAAGTGAAAGGGTGGAAGTGAATCCAGTAGAAGTATTGAGTATTCCGTATCGCGTATCTTTACGTGTGTCATACGAAATACGACATACTTAATACGAAATACGACAAGGCAAAGAGGCGACATCATTGCACATCAACATCGTCATCACGAGTGTTATGGATCTCCTTTTTGGCACTCCCGAAGCTGGCAGCTTCGTGACGAACCTCGGCCTCGTCACCACCGACGGCCCGCTGGGCCCCAACGTTTCCACCATCGAGTGGACGCATCTCGTCTCCTACACGCCCGGCCTCATCGCCGTGTGCATCGACCTGGTCGACGCGAACCATGAGAACCTGCAGGCCACGAAGGAGTTCGGCGTCAGCCTGGCCTCGGAAGGCCAGAATGTCCTGGCGAGCCTGGCGGGAAATACCAAGGGGCGGCAGATCCGGAAGATCGATTTCCTCAAGGAGATCGGCTTCACGTTCGTCCCTTCCAAGCACATCCGGCCGCCGCTCGTGGACGGCGCCTCCATCCAATTCGAATGCAAGCTCCTGCAGCAGCTCCAGCCCGGCAACCGCACCATCTTCATCGGCGAGGTGCTTGCGGTGAACGTCTTCCCCGAGAATCCGCCCCTCGCCTACCACCAGCGGAAGTTCCGGAAGCTCGGTGAACAGGTCCACAAGCCCGGTCAAGAGGTCATCGAGCGGCAGAAGGAGGTGATGGAGCGGTTCAAGAAGTCATAACTTCCCGTTGCGCTCCTCTTCGGAAGTCTGCGGATCATCTACCGTCTCTATACCGATTTCTTGCAGTTGTTTGCGCACAGCAGCCGCATTCCATTGACAGTCGATTTCCGCAACGGTCGGATCTGGCGTTGAACTGACGATGTCGATGCCATTTGCGATGAGCTCTAGACAGAACGATTGCGGATCTTGACCGTCCGGAATGCGGACGAAGATATGTGCCGATGCCATGGGGTGAAGGGGAAAGGAGCGTAAGCTATTCCGCTTTCCCTTTTGTGTCAACGAAGGGGGAAGGCTACAGTCTCGCCAGCAGCAGCAGCGCGAGGATGCCCAACGTGTTGAAGATGAAGCTGAGGAATGCGAAGGACCGTTCCTTGATGGCGGTGAGCCCGCCGATGAGCGAGACGCCGAATTCGTCGGGGAGAGGCGAGGCGATCACGAAGGCGACGAAGAGCCAGGTTGCGTAGAGGCGGAGGTGTTCGGAAACGGTTTCATGGTGGAACAGGCGGTGGATCGCGCGGATCAGCCGGCTCGTGCGGAAGCGCCGGAGCTCCTCTTCAAAGAACGGCTTGCGGATGATGCGGAAAATGAGGAGGTCGGTGACGAGCGCGCCCGTCCCCGCAACCACGGCTGCGGTGATGGGGTTCACATCCGGCGAAATTTCCCACAGGATGACTGCCCCGAAGGGCGCCGTGAATCCGAACGTGTAGAGCATTCCGCCGATCACCACGGAGATGTATCCGTATCCTTTGAAGAAGTGCAGAAGATCCAGTATTCCCGTGATATACAGGAGATACGCCGCCATACAGGCAACCAGGAGCAGTAGCAGGTGGTTGTATTTGTTCACGTGTATATTATAACATAAAATGTATTACGTATCACGTATGACGTATTACGTATGGACCTTGCTTCAATAGTATACGAAATACGTAATACGTAATACGGTATACGAACTAACCCATTTTAATCTCAATGTCCACGCCCGAGGGGAGGCTGAGCGACTGCAGGCTCTCCACCGTCTTGAACGTCGTTTCCGTGAGGTCGATCAGGCGCCGGTGGATGCGCATTTCGAACTGGTCCCGCGCGTCCTTGTGGACGAACGTGGAGCGGTTCACCGTGAACTTGCGGATGCGGGTGGGGAGGGGAATGGGGCCGTGGACAATGGCGCCGCTGCGTTCCGCGGTCTCCACGATCTTGAGCGCGGCCTCGTCGAGCACCGTATGGTCGAAGGCGGAGAGGCGGATGCGGATGAGGGACATCTTGGGTGTTGTTTTCTCCTTGGCGGCGTGCACCGACGGTTCCTTGACCGCAGCGGCGTCCTTGGCCTTCGCCGAAGCAGCTTTGGATCCCTTCGCGGGGGCCGGAGACTTGTGGGTCTTCCTGGGGGCGGACATTTTCTTGGCGGAGGGATTCATAGCTGTGGGGGAAAGAGCAGGGGGAGGGGGGTGTTGTAAGGACGTCCGGTCGGGACGTCCTTACAACGACCATGACATTATTTGATGATCTTGGTAACAACACCGGAGCCGACGGTGCGTCCGCCTTCGCGCATGGCGAAGCGTGTGCCCTGTTCCAATGCGATGGGGGCGCCGAGTTCCACGTTCACCTTCAAGTGGTCGCCCGGCATCACCATTTCCACGTTGGCGGGGAGTTCCACCGCGCCCGTCACGTCCGTGGTGCGGATGTAGAACTGGGGCTTGTACCCCTTGAAGAACGGCGTGTGGCGGCCGCCTTCCTCCTTCGTGAGGACGTAGATCTCCCCTTCGAATTGCGTGTGGGGGGTGATGGAGCCCGGCTTGGCGATCACCTGGCCGCGCTCGATGTCCTCGCGCTCAATGCCGCGGAGGAGCAGGCCGACGTTGTCCCCGGCCATGCCGGAGTCCAGGAGCTTGTGGAACATCTCCACGCCCGTCACCACCGTCTTGCGGGTGGGGCGGATACCCACGAGTTCCACTTCGTCGTTGACATTCACCTTGCCCGTATCGATGCGGCCCGTAGCCACGGTGCCGCGTCCCTTGATGGAGAACACGTCCTCCACGGACATGAGGAGGGGCTTGTCGATTTCGCGCTTGGGATCCGGGATGTAGGTGTCCAGGGCATCGAGGAGCTTCTTGATGTTCTCCAGCTCGCCGGCGTCCCCTTCCACGGCCTTGAGGGCGGAACCGCGGATGATGGGCGTCTTGTCGCCGGGGAATTCGTACTTGGTGAGGAGCTCGCGGATTTCCGTCTCCACGAGATCGATGAGCTCGGGATCCTTCACCATGTCGCACTTGTTGAGGAACACCAAGATGTACGGCACGTTCACCTGGCGGGCGAGCAGGATGTGCTCGCGGGTCTGCGGCATGGGGCCGTCGGCGGCGGAGACCACGAGGATGGCTCCGTCCATCTGGGCGGCGCCCGTAATCATGTTCTTCACGTAGTCGGCGTGTCCCGGACAGTCGACGTGCGCGTAGTGGCGCTTGGCCGTCTCATACTCCACGTGCGCAGTGTTGATGGTGATGCCGCGCTCCTTCTCCTCGGGGGCATTGTCGATGTCGGCGTAGGTCTTCTTTTCGCCTTCAGGGGAGAAGTTGATGGACAGCGCTGCGGTGAGCGTCGTCTTGCCGTGGTCGACGTGTCCGATGGTCCCGACGTTCACGTGGACCTTCGAGCGGTCAAACTTCTTCTGGTCTGCCATACAGAGGAGGGGAAATGAGGGAGGAAGGAAAGGCGCGGAAAAGCGCACGCTTCAAAAGCCCAAGCAGTCTACGGAATAAACGGCATGGTCGTCAACAGGAGATTCTCAGCTTTCCGCCTCCGCCTTCCACATCGTCCGCAGTTCCTGCACCGTCTCCGAACGACCCGCTTTCCGCATGCACCATTCATGGAAGGCGGTGCCCGCCGTGGCCAGGAGGCGGGGGAGGGCGTAGGAGAAGGCGGGGAGGTGGAGGGTTTGGATGTCGGTGTTGCGCGTGAGGCGCTCGAAGACGTGGCGGCGGCCGGCGGCGCGTCCCGGGAATTCCACGCAGTACCCCAAGTCACGCGGGTGGTGCGCGTCGCTCCCCACGGCCAGGAACGCATGTTCCCGGAAGTAGAGATCCAGCCGCGGTTCGGCGCTGGCGCGCAGGCGGTCCCGCACGCCGCGCAGGAAGGGGCGCGCGAGGGGGTGTGTGCAGAGGTGTTCGATGAGCAGGTGCGTGCCGTTGCGCGCCTCGAAGGCGGGCACCGAGGCCAGGAATTCCCTCATCTCCCCTTGCCCGGGGAACTGCCGGCGCAGCGCGGTGCCCATGATGGTGGGGTGGGGGATGAACCACCGGAGGCCGGACGCTTCCAGGGTGCGCACCGTTTCCGCCAACGTCATGGAGAACGGTTCCAGGAGGCGCGGGTGTTCGTCGTACCAGTCCTCCCTCGCGAAGGCCACCACATCAACGCCCCCGCCCCCGTCGCTGGTGGCGAGTTCCGCGCCGGGGAACACCTGGCACCGCACGTGCTTGGGCTTGGCAGCCACCAATGCGCGGTACGCCCCGGGCGCATCCTTAAAGGAGTGCTCGGCGCAGATGAAGGCGTCCAAACGGTGCCGCTCCACCGCTTGCCACAGCTTCGCAAGCTTCTTCTCCGGATGCCTCGTAGGGAGGTTCGGATGGACGTGGTAATCGACCTTCATGGGACGGGGGAGTATAGCGTGGAGTAGGGGAATGAGGAAGCGAATGAAGTATGGGAGTAATGCAAAATGCACAATTGGAAATGCAAAATTGCATGATTCCAGTCGCGCAGGACACAATCCCATTATTTCACATTTCTCATTTTGCATTTCCCATTACTCCGCAAGCATCCCCTGGCTTTGCAGTTCCACCATCTCCCTATAGATGCCGCACGTCTTCACCAGCTCCTCGTGCGGGGCGGCGGCCACCAGTCTTCCCTTATCCAGGACGGCGATGCGGTTGACGGACCTCACCGTCGAAAGCCGGTGCGCGATGATCACGGCGGTGCGCCCCGTCACCAATTCCCGGATCCCTTCCTGCACCTTCCGCTCCGTCACGGAATCGAGCGCGCTCGTGGCTTCATCCAGGATGACGATTTTCGGATTCTTGAGGATCGCCCGCGCGATGGCGATGCGCTGGCGCTGGCCGCCGGAGAGGCGGATGCCGCGCTCGCCGATGAGCGTCTTGTACCCTTCCGGCAGGTTCTCGATGAACTCCCCGGCCGCCGCGCGCCCGGCCGCCTCCCGCACCTCCTCCGTCGTGGCTTCCCGCCGGGAATAGCGGATGTTCTCCTCTATGGAATCGTTGAACATGATGTTCTCCTGGAGCACCAGCCCGATCTGGCTCCTCCACCATCCCAGGTCCAGCTGCCGCAGGTCGGTGCCGTCCACGGTGATGCGCCCGTGTGTGACATCGTAGAAGCGGTTGAGGAGCATGGCGATGGTGGTCTTGCCCGCCCCCGAGTGGCCCACGAAGGCGATGTGCTCGCCCGCGCGGATATCCAACAGGATGTCGTGCAGCACTTCCCTGCCATGGGGCGGGTTCTGCAGGCGGAGGATCTCCTTCTCCTGCTCGGCGTCATCCGCGTGCCCGTCGGGGATCTGCGCCTCTTCCGTCTCCACCAGATTCTCGATGGGGTTGGGGGAGCGCGCGGTCTCCTCTTCCTCCGCGGATCCGAGGGAAGGCTGGAGCGCCGGCGCCGGCGGTTCCCGGACGTCCTCCGGTTTCCTGTGCGATGCGGCGGCACCGTACGCGAAGCACACTTCCTCGAATCCGATGTCCCCCTTCAAGCCCCGCAGCACCGCCGGATGGTCCGCGTTCTTGATGGACACGGGCGTGTCCAGGATGTCCTGCGACAGCCGCACCTTCCCCACCACCCGGTTCCACAGCGGCAGCATGTTGGCCAAAATCTCGAAGGGCGTGAGGACGCGGTAGAAGGAGAACTGGAAGAAGTAGAGCTGGCCCAGCGTGAGCGCATTGCGCACGTAGAGCAGGATGCCGACGCCGATGAGCAGCAGGCGCGCGAGCATGAAGAAATTGATGGCTTCCACCAGCGCCCACCGGAGGTTCACCTGCTTCTGCTTGCCGTGCGCCTTGCCGTCCGAACGTTCCATGAGGCGCATCTCGTACCCCTCCTGCGCGTTCGATTTGACGGAGAACACGTTGGCGGCGGCGTCGTAGGCGCGGCCGATGGCCTCCACCCACAGCTTGTTGATGTCCAGCTGCAGCTGCATGGTCTTCTTGACGCCGAAGACCACGATGAGCAGGTACCCCAGGATCACCGTCACCAAGATGCCCGCGAGGAGCGGTTGAATGGTGAAGCTGATGGCGAAGAACGCCAGCGAGGAGAGCATGGAAGGCCCGATCTCCGAGAAGAAGAACCGGTGCAAATCCACGAAGTTATCCGCGCCCTCATCCAGGATCTTTATGGTCTCGCCGGATTTCTTCCCCGTGTGGTAGACGATGTCCAACCGGAGCAGGTGCTCGTACGTCTCCTCCCTCCGCGCCAGGAAGACGCGGTTCTGCAGTTCCCACGAGGCAAGCTTTTGGAGCGACTGCACCACGGAGATGAAAACGAAGAGGGCGCCCCAGAGGAGGAAGATCGAGGCGATATTCACCTGTTGCCCCTCCCGGATCTTGAGGAGCGCATCGATGGCGAAGGCGGAGTACAGCGGCTCGATGACCCACAGCGCGGAGATGACGAGCGTGAGCGCCAGCGCCACGGCCGATCGCCAGGGATAGCGACGGGTGTATTGCCAGAGGAGATGCAGGATGAGCTTCATGCTTTTGGTTCAGGTTGCAGCCGTTCCTGTCTGCGGTGGAAGCGTCAGGAAGGCCGGAGAAGGCATTGTAGTCTCAGTTTCCATTATGATCAAAATAATTGTTCGCAAGTCTGTTTGAGAGGGGAAGAGCGAGTGTAAAAATAAATCTGTTACTCAGATAATTCCTTAGTACGAAGGGCTGATATCAAATTCAAGTATTCAAGAATTAATCGTTGTTTCCCAGATGTCTTTCCGTCTCACTCTCATATTCCGCGGGAAGTGGCGGCAGGATGCCTGAACTGTATGAACAATAAATGAGTTCAAGAACTAGCGCAGGAGGAAGGCACGTATGCGCCGCTGCTATTCTGCTACGATCCCCACCATGAACCGTGCGGACCGCAGGGACGAATTCTGCCGGCAGCTATGGGGATGGTTCAAGCGTCACAAGCGGACACTTCCCTGGCGCGATTTGAAGGTCAAAGATCAGACGCAGCGCGCGTATATGGTCCTGGTTTCCGAAGTGATGCTGCAGCAGACGCAAGTGCCGCGCGTGGAAATCATCTTCCGGCGGTTCCTGCGGGAGTTCCCGACGATCCATGACCTGGCGAAGGCGACGAACCGTGAGGTGATCCTCGCGTGGAGAGGCTTAGGTTATAACTCCAGGGCTCTGAGGCTGCGGGACGCTGCGCGTTTGATCATGGATTCGTTTCTCGTTGTTCGACCATTTCTCGTCTCTCGATCACAAGCAGCCGAACGAAAAACGAATAACGTTCAGTCGAAAAACGTCTTCCCCAGAACAATGAAAGAACTGACCGGCATCCCCGGTATTGGACCTTACACGGCCGCTGCCATCCTCAACTTCGCCTTTAACATCCCCACGCCCTGCCTCGATACGAATATCAGAAGGATCATCCATCGCGTGTTTTACGGTCCGGAGAGGAGGGATGGGACGTTCGAAAAGAAGGATCACCTCTTGCTGGCACTGGCTTCGGATTTGCTTCTTGCTTCCGACTCCTCTGCTGCTTCTTCTGTTTCCTCAGCCTCTTCCCAATGGCATGCCGCGCTCATGGACTTCGGTTCGCTCGTGTGCACGAAGAGGTTACCCAAGTGCGGCAGTTGTCCTCTGGGGAGGAACAACCTTTGCAGGAGCACAGGAAGGATCAAGATCACGCGGGATGTGAGGAAAGCGAAAGAACCCGGCCGCGAAATCGCGGGAAAGTTTGTCCCCAACCGCATCATCCGCGGGAGAGTGGTGGAGTACCTGCGTGACCGTCACGGCGCTTCCATCAGCGACATCGGCGCCCACGTGTGCATCGATTGGGATGTGGAGGAACACCGCGAGTGGCTTACGGGCATCCTCGTGAAGCTTGCTCGTGACGGGATGATCAGGAGCGTGCGAGGCACGTATACGCTCACCTGAAAAGACGCCCCTGGGGGAGCGCCTCTTCTTTGTCATGGTGAATGTTTCATTTAGCCACTTCCTCAATCCGCCGCTCCCGAATGACATTCACTTTGATAACACCGGGATACGTCAGTTCCGCCTCCACCTTCTTGGCGATGTCCTTGGCCAGTTCCACCTGACGCAGGTCATCGATTTTCTTCGTGTCCACGTAGATGCGGATCTCGCGGCCGGCCGAGACGGCGAACGCGCGCTGCACGCCCTCGAAGCTCTTGGCCACGTCCTCCAGCGCCTTGAGCCGCTTGAAGTACTCCTCAATGCTCTCGCGCCGCGCCCCGGGCCTGGCACCGGAGATGGCGTCGGCGGCGGCGACCACGAATGCTTCGGGGGATTCGATGGGGCTGTCCTCATGGTGTGCCGCCACGCAATGGACTACCTCGGGACGCACCTTGAAGCGTTTGCAGATCTCCACGCCGATCTCCACGTGCGTGCCGGCCACCTCGTGGTCCAGCGCCTTGCCGATATCGTGGAGCAGGCAGCCCTCGGCCACCACCATGGGGTCCGCGCCGATTTCCTCGGCGAGCATCTTGCCCACTTGGGCCATTTCCACGCTGTGCTTGAGTACGTTCTGCCCGTAGCTGGTGCGGAAGCGCAGGCGGCCGATGATCTTCAAGAGGTCCTGCGGGTAACCGGTGATGCCCAGCTCCTCCGTGGCGCGCTTGCCGAACTCCAGCATCATCTTGCCCACTTGCTCCTTCATCTTCCCCACCACCTCCTCGATGCGCGCGGGCTGGATGCGTCCGTCCTGGATGAGCTTCTCCATGGCCAGCTTGGCCACATAGCGGCGCACGAGGTCGAAGCCGGAGAGGATGATGGCGCCCGGCGTGTCGTCAATGATCACGTCCACGCCCGTGGCGGCCTCGAACGCCGTGATGTTCCTCCCTTCCTTTCCGATGATCTTCCCCTTGATGTCGTCGCTGGGGAGCTGCACCACCGTAGCGGTGGATTCGGCGGCCACCTCGGAGGCGTAGCGCTGCATGGCCTCGGCGAGGAGGTTCTTGGCCTTCTCTTCCACCTCGTTCTCCATCTCCTGCTTTTTCAGCTTCAGCTGCTTCGCGTAGTAATCCGCGAATTCCTTCTCCAGTTCCTCCAGGAGCTGCTGCTTGGCCTGCTCCTCGCTGAGCTTGGCGACGCTCTGCAGGGCTTCCCGATGCTTCTGGGAAGAAACCGAGAGCTCTTCCTTGAGCGCGCGGACCTCTTCCAAATCCTTGGTGAGCCTCGCGGATTTATCATCCGCTTCCTTGATCTTCTGTTCCACTCCTTTCTCCTTCTCCTCAATGCGGCCCTGTTCCTTTTTGATTTGCGCTTCCATTTCCGTCGCCTGCAGCCTGGCTTCGCTGACGATTTCCTTGGCCGCCACTTTGGCCTCCGCTTCCGCGGTGCGGATTTGACTCTTCACTTCCGCCAAACGCGTCTCCAACTTATCAAGCGCGCGTTCCTTCTCATTGATTTCCGCCTGCAGCCGCGAGGAGATTTTCTTCCCTTTGCTGAACCAGAACCAACCGGCGAGCAAGCCGATCAGTCCTCCGCCGAGGACTCCGAGAAACGTGATGATGTTTTCCATAATACATGGGGGCAGGTAAGAGACCCTGCTGCCCGCACTAAAAGGTCATTCTCTCTTCCGCCGACACATGGATAGGGATGGTGCCATGGGGAGTTTCAATCAAGAGATGAGATCAAAGTGGGGTGAAACAGGTGGGATGAACACAGTGTACAGTCTTTCTTGCGGGGAATCGAGGAATTTTTGATATTGGCTTACAGAAGGGCTGAACACGAAATCACAACTCTGGTGTAACAAACCGTTCTACACCCTTATGGAACGTCTATTTTACTGTACATGTAGCGGAGAATCGGGGATGCAGCCGACCAATCCCTCAAAAAGACTCTCCCGGCACCCCTTGGGAGATGGTTAGGTATGGGTATGCAAAAGAACTCCTCTCCTCTTCCTTCCCCAGGCCTTCCCCCTGCCGAAGCTTCTCTTCCCTCTCCCCCCACCCCTCCCCCACGGGGGGAGGGGAGTGTATGTGTTTGTAAGAAACCTATGAACAAACTGGTGCTTTCATTTGCTCGGCATATGCGTCGCAAGCCAACGAAAGCTGAGGAAAATCTGTGGAAGCATTTGCGCAGAAAAAGTATGGGAGCGCTTTTCAGGAGGCAACACCCGCTTCGGATGAACTATATCCTCGATTTCTATTGTGATAGCGCAAAACTGGGCATTGAACTCGATGGGGGAGTGCATGATTCGCAACGGCAACAAAAGATGGATAAAGAACGTACGGAAGGAATTGCTGAGGTCTATGGGATCACCATTCTGCGTTTTCGAAACTCTGACGTTCATCACAGGTTGAGATACGTGTTATCGACGATCCAAGAACACCTACAAAAACATACCCCTCCCCCTTCGGGGGAGGGGCTAGGGGAGAGGGAAAAAACAGCAAACAGAAACAAAACGGGAACAGCCCTCTTCCTCCTCGCCCTTCCCTTCATCCTCTTCCCCACCATCGCCCTCGCCCACGCCGTCATCAGCGAGGTGCTGTGGATGGGGTCCGATCTCTCCACGGCGGATGAGTGGGTGGAAATGGCCGGAACGGGGAGCGGCACCCTTTCGGGATGGACGCTCACGTCGCTCAATTCTTCCGGGGAAGAAGTGGTCCTCTACCGCTTCGGGGAAGGGGATACGATCGGTTCCGGCGAGTACCTTACGGTGAGCAACTTCGGCGCGGAAGAGTCACGTTTGCTTTTGGAGCCGCGGTTCGTCTCGGAAGCGGTGAGCCTGCCCAATACCAAGCTCCTGTTGCGCCTGCGTGACGCGTATGGCGTCATCATCGATGAAGTGGATGACGGCGTCGGCATTCCCTTTGCGGGGGAGAACCCCTCCGGTGGCACCAAAGCGAGCATGGAGCGCATCGATCTCCTTATGCCGGGGACCGTTCAGGAGAATTGGGCGACGGCATTCCTCTCTTCCGGTTTCGACGAGGGGGCAAACCTACTGGGGACGCCGGGATCGGCACGTCCTGTTCCGCCGGATACGGACCCTCCCATTGAGGCGATGGCGTTCACGGGGGCATGGATACCGGCTGCGTCAGGCGCTGACCTTTCTCTCTCCTGGATCCCCAGCGTCTCCACGGACCTTGCGGCACAGCGCCTGAATTTCGATCCTGCCCTACCGGATGGGCGTTCTGCGGTTGACCTTCCGCCCGCAGAGATGTCCTTCGCTTTTCCATCCATCCCCGAAGGGAGCGGCTACACGGTCACGTTGCAGTCTGAAGATGACAAAGGGAATGTGTCCGTGGGAGTGGCGATTACGATACAGCCCTACCACAAGCCAGAAAACGGAGACGGATCATCTTCGTCGGAATCGTCGGACTCTTCGGAATCCTCAGACTCATCCATCATCATCACCGAAGTGCTCGCCGATGCCGTTGGGAGCGACGATGCGGAATGGGTGGAGATCGGGAACAGGGGAACGGAGAGCGTGGACGTTGCCGGCTGGAAGCTTAGGACAGGCACCAGGCAGTACGTCATTCCAGCATCCTCCGCATCAGGCTTCCTTTTGGCGCCGGGAGGGCACGTGGCGTTCCGTTCCCTGGAAAGCAAGCTCTCCCTCCCCAATGCCGGCGGCAGCGTCACCTTACTCCGCGATGCTGTGACGGTGGACACCCTCACGTATCCCACGGCGGAAGAGGGCGTGAGCTACGGAAGGGGCGTGGATGATCCCACGTGGCTGCTGCAGTTCTGTGTGCCAACGGAGGCGGCGGCGAACAGGGAGTTCCCGTGGAATCCTTCCCTGGTCATCCAGTCGGGGAACGTGCGCGGCGAGGAGCGGGTGACCATCAACGTGGAGGCAAACATTCCCGCCACCTTCGCCGGCGAGCCGCGGTGCAGCTTCGATTTTGGGGACGGTTTCGGATCCGAGAACTGCAACCCCTCTTCCCATGTGTATGACCGCGTGGGACGCTACATACTGCGCGCAGACATGGTGAGTTACTGTGGTAACACATCAACACAGGAGCTGACGATTGAGGTGTACGCAAAGCCGTCGGCAGGTTCCACGAGTCTCTCACAGGGTGGGGGTGGAGGAGCGGCTTCATCCGTACGGCAATCTGATCAACAAATGTATTCAACTTCATCCAGTGTCGGCCTGTTGTCACGGGCGGAGCCGGCAAGTTCCTGTACGCCCGTCACGTCCGAAGGCGTGGTGATCAACGAGTTCCTCCCGGATCCCGAGGGGAAGGATACGGAGGGGGAATGGATGGAACTGCGGAACATGTCAGAGGATGCCCTATCGCTCTGCGGGTGGTCCCTGGGCGGCGCATCGTCCCCCCGGGTGGTTCCTCTCTCACCCTTTACGCTGGATGCCGGGGGATACCTTCTCCTTCCCTACTCCGTGAGCAAAATGGCGCTGCGCAACGGCGGGGAGACGTTGAAGCTTTCCGTTGTCGGTTCATCGGGGGCGACGAAGGCGGTGCACGAAGTGACGTATCCAAAGGCGAAAGTAGGGAAATCGTATGCAAGGCAGGAAAACGGCACCTACATCTGGACGGATCAGATGACGCCGGGAACGGCGAACACCTTCGGTGAAGGAGTAGAGGAGAGTACAAAAGGAGAACAAGAGGAAGAGCAAGAGGAAGGGCTGAAGACGAAAACGACTGCGAAGAAAACAACCAAGAAAAGCTCCAGCTCTTCGTCAAAAAAATCGCAGAAGAAAACGACTGCATCCACGAGCAAGAAGAGTTCGGCATCATCCAAGTCAAACCTCCGGGAAGGAGCGCCGCTTCTGGCGGGGTTGGAGGGGGAGGAGGGCGGCGGTGTGCTGGGAAACACCTCGCCCGTGGAAGCCACATCCATACTGCTCAATGCCCTCCTCATCGGCGCGGGCATCTGGTGGAAGACGAAGAGAGGAGGGTAGGGAGGGATTTTCGTAAGCCGCTTTCCCGCTGCGCGTCTTCGGAAGATGAACACGGGTACTTTCCCCCCCTTGCGTATGCCGAGTGCCATTCAAGAACAGTTGGATATCCTGCAGAGGGAGTACGTGTCCACAGCCGAGGCGCAGGATGCGGCGAGCGAGGCGGAGAGGCGCATTGTTGCATTGATTGATGAAACACGGACGCAGTTGTCGCAGGCTGAAGTTCCGCTCGAGGAAGTGAAGGAGAAAGCGCGCGCGATTCTGAAAGCGACAATCGCCACGCGGGACAGCCTGCGTACGGTCGTGATGACCGCGGAGGGGCAGAACAGGTCGCTCATGGATGCGGAGCAAACGCTGATCAAATACCTCCGGAGGAAAGCGGAGGAAGGACAGCCCGAGGCGGAGGATGCGCTGAAAGGATTTGGAGAGGACCGAAGGGCGACTCGCTATGCGGAGAACGCGACCCTGCGGGAACTCAATGACTGGCTTCTCAAGCTGCAGCAGCACCTCTCGGAATCGTTCCGGGTGCGGAGGGAAGGGCACCTGCAGCCCGTGCAACAGTCGGAGGAGCTGCAGGATTTGGTGTCAAAATCGGTGATTGCGGCTGCGGATCGTGGCGCGCAGATCAGCGAGGAAGACGTGCGCAACTATCTTTTCCGCGACAGCCGAAGCGCCCGCGCGGCATTGGCGGCAGCATTGGAGGCAACGGAGAGACGCAAGCAAATCCTCTCCTTCCTGGATGATGCGCATGCCAATCTCTTCCGCTTTGAGCAGTACTTTTCCGAAATTCGTTCGGACCATTTGGGGATCGTGATGGTGAAGGCGGCGACGCCCTCCAAAGCCGATCTTCCGGAAACACGTTGGTTGGAATCCCTCCGCGAGCAGGCGAAGGGTAAGATGGTGGACTTTGCAACGGATACGGGAACCGCGGGAGTGTTCTACGTATCGGAGGAAGGAACATTCACGAAACTGGAAGTCCGCCTCCCCTCGTCCTACGGCGATCTATCCCTGGAAGATGCGCTGGCAGCGGAGGCGGATCCCGATGACGTTCGCCACGCCACCTCCGCCCCGCTCCGGGCGCACCTCTATGACGAGAAGGAGATGAAGAGGGCGCTGGAATCCACGCCGGACGGGGCAAGGATCAAAGTGAAGATGTGCGTCGGGGACAGGATGGAGGAAGTGCTGCTCACGAAGCACGAAGGGCAGCTGGCGTATACCGCGGAAATGCCGGGAACCGCGCCCGATCCCCAGGAACTTGCCGCCCATCCGGGCAAATACATTGACCAGCGAACCTTGTTCATCGACCGGGATGAGGATGAAGGAGGGGCGGGCGCTTGAAGAATACGGGCGCCGGCTCCTTCTCCTCCGCGATCAAGCGCAAGAACACGTGCGCTCCAACATCGCTGCCCGCACGGCGCAAACGCGCGCGGTGCTCAGCCGCCAGCTGGTCTCCGCCGTGCTCCGCTGGAACTACGAGGGCGATGATTATGCGGACGTGGATGACCTTACGGCGCGAGAAGCGTTGCAGACGTACACGGCATGGCGGGGAAGGATGTATGCGGATGAGCCGCAGTACGAGCAGTGGGTGGGATGGCTGCGTATGCAGTTTGGTCTTTCTGAAGAGAGGGATAACGCGTCGCTACTACGAGAGGCATTGAAAAAGGCAGGAGCCCTACGGGAAGGGGAGAACTATGAACACTTATTAAGAACAAGGAGCGAGCGCGTGATCGTCCCCGCAATCTACAGGGGGATGGTGAGGTTGATGGAGGGGGAGGAAGGGGAGCGGGAGAGAGAAGAGGAAAGAGCGAGAACAGGGGTGCAGAGTGAAGGAAATGATCAATATCCAGCAGTTGCCAAAACATATGGTAAGAAGTACAATATCATTATACGTATGGCTTCAGAATCTGCGAACAACACTCCCTCTACCATCCCGCTGCCACAGTTTCAGCGGTCCAAGGAATATGTGCGATGGCTTGGTAAAGGACTGCGGGCACAGACTTTAAAAGCGGTATACGGTATCTCCAGCGAAGAGAAACCGGTCGTTGCACCTCAACCGGAAAAACCTGCAGATACGAAACCGGAGGAGGCACCGGCAACAGACAAGCAAGCGGAGAAGAAAAAGGGGGAAAAGACCCCGGCAGAAAAGAAATGATGAACCTAAGATATGGCTTTCTATTGAAGGAATGCGTGCATTCTTTGCCTTAGACAGAAAATGCATTATCTGCTACAATATAGAGAAATATGCCAATATTGAATCCCGATACCGCTTCCGATTACGAAGCGCCTGACGTGCGCCGGATTCATGCGGTATCCACGGTGGAGAAGCAAGTATGGGATGCCATTGATTCCCAGGTACAAAGTACACGCGGAAGATTGTGGAAAGTGGTGCATCCGCTCCAGGCACAGAAGCTCCATAGGGAAGAGAAAGACATGAGGAAAGAAGTGAGAAGGGAAGCACGTGAAAATCCACGGGAACTTCCTCAGACAGCGGTGGAAGCTACGGTTATTCGTACTACCACGGACGAACTCGAATTACGTAAGCATCCAAGGGAAATCTTTTGGCCCTCTTCCATCAAAGTGAAAGGAAAAGGAGAGAGAAAGAATCAAGCAGGAACAACCACCCTAGTCGATATAGAAATTGAGTTTCGTGTTCAAGATAGCGATGTTTTACAGAAAGAGAACTCTGCAAATTCCATCAAAGAAAAGGTGACCGATAGAGATTACTGGACAAAGAATGGTATTAGAGTAGATCCAATGGTTGAAAGCATCAAAGAGAATGAAGCGCAACGAATTGCTGAAATATTTATTGAGAAAAAAAAGATATATGAAGGCAACAATAGTGACGTCCTCAGGAAGGCTTTTGAAGCGAATGGAGTGAATGCCGCCAATGTGCGAACAGCACTGGAGATTACGAAAAATATTCCTGAGGCAGCCATTCAAGAATTGAGCAGTAAGGCGAAGGAGATAGACAATAAAATGGCCGATGCAAAGGATAAATTCGACATTGTCCAACTCATCGAGGATGTCGGAAATCTTCCCCATAACAAACCAGAACTAGACGCAAAGGATATAGATACGGAAGAACAAACACTTTCTCAGGACGAGAAGACAGTACATAATTTGGTTGCTGTTAAAAATAGACAAAACGAATATGAACTGCGTCCGGGGCAAGCGCTATCTGAATGGCTCAAGAGCGTGTACGGGAGCCAATCCACATGGAGTGCTGATGACGTGAAAAATATGAAGAATAAGATCAGGGATCGACAAGTGGAGATACGTAAGATGGTTATTCAGTATAAGAAATTGGCAAATCAACTCGATCGTATCTATGACTTCTTGAAAACAGATCATCCGGGAATACTGGCGAACTTCATCGAAAACGGCAAGGTTGATTGGAACAAATTCAAGGCGACAGATGATCCGAAAGTTATTGCTGCGTCGCTGTTGAAGGATGCAGGACTGAGCTCAAAAGAGGAATATAACACCCAGATAGTGAAGCTGCGTGAGGAAAAGAAGAATCAAAAAACCAAGACAGGAAAGGAGGCGGTATTGGCGGTGTATGCCAAATACTTTGAACTGGAACAGAAGCTCTCCCCTGACCAAGCGCGGAAAGCAGCCGAAGAGCTGTATGGCAGGAATGCGTTGGGTCGCCAGGAAATACGGTTGCAGAAGTACATGGTGGGGGAGAGCAGGAAAGTGTTGCCGGACAAATCGCAGTCATGGTTCGAGGAGGAGTGGCGCGCTTTGAAAGGATTCGCAACGGGATCGCAGGAGGACTTCCTCTGTCATATTGCGGAGAGCCCCGTTCTTGCCTTGCCGGAATCGGGACGGAGATTGTGGGTTCTGCACCGCAAGTGGGGAGCGAGACCGCCCTGGGGCATGATTGCCCACGATTATCCGCGCCTCGTAACAGCATATTTCGCCATCCGTGAGGCTGAGCGGCAGGGATACTTGAGGAATACCGGTTATATACGGGACCAACTCAACGAAGTAAGCAGGCTTCTCCTCTCGCGCCATACGGAGAACATGGTGCGTGATTTTGACCGCTCGGATGCGAGTGATGAAAAGAAGCGGGAGGAGGAGAGGCGCCGGGAATTGGAATTGTCCGTTGATGACACTGCACGTACCCGCCAACAGATCCGCCTTTTCCTGGCCGGTGATGTCCCTTCTACCTACGCCGGCGATGTGAACGGCGCCATCTCCTACGCCGTTTCCCAAACCGCATGGAAGCGCAGGGCGGTGGGACGGGGCATACAGCGCGCGGGCGGTTGGACCATCGGCAACGGTGCGGCATATAACCCGGTCACGTGGCCGGGGAAGGCCGTCCGTGGAACGTACAATCTGGGGAAGAGGGGCGTGAACAAAGCGCGTGCCGGCTTTGGCAAAGCATGGAACTACCTCTTCCACCAGAAAGGCAGAATCATCTGATCACATCTATGAATACACACAACACCTTCCCGGCGGCATCCTTCTCCCTCTCCGAGGCGCGCTTGTGTTATCAAAACCAATCCTCGCCCTCACAGCTCCCCGATGCCATGCGCGCGGAGCAGGAGATGGTGAAGAACCCGGATGTGATGCAGGCGAAGGAAGCCTACGAGGCGTTCCTGCGCATCAAGCGCCCGGAGCTTCTGGACCAGCCGGACCGCACGTACTTTTTGGCCATGGTCACCAACGAAATGCTCCTCCCCGCGTGGGAACAGCGCGATCAACAGGCGTTGTGGCCGGAAAAGGGGCGCATTGATTACGGCTCCTACCGTCGTGAGAACATCCGCGCGGCGGATCCCTTCGATCTCCTCAACCGGCAGAACATGCAAGAGGAGGTGGAGAAACTGACGGCGGAGGCGGAGGCGGCCAAACAGCGGTCCGAGCTTCTTACGCGGCAGAAGGACGAAGCGGAGCAGCGGCAAGAGAGCCAACAGGACATCATGCGGATGCGGCAAGCGGCGGAAGCGGCGCAGCGTGCGGCGATCGTAGCGGATGAGGCGCTTGCGCAGGCAAAGGATCGGATGAATCAAGCGGATGCGGACCGTGATGCGGTGGCCGGGGCGCAGGAGAAGTGGGTTATGGAGGGCGTCCTGGACAATACGTTGATGGAGAAGACGGCGGATCAATACCTGGCGTGGCGCGCACAGTTGGATGCCGTGCTGGGGGAGAAGGGGATCCGCGTGCCGCGGAAGCAATCCCAAGACACGCCGTGGGCGAAGGACGATCTGCTCCGCGAGGAATACTTCCGTCTCCTCGTCCTGGTATCGCAAGGGAAGGCTGAGGACGTCCAAAAATCCGCGCAGGGCGGGTTGGAAGGCTTGCGCGCGCTCCTTACCGGCGAAGCAGGCAGGCTAGGGAGGGCGAGCCGCGTGTATGAGGAATTGGTCCCCCAAGAACTGGGCAGCACCGAGACGCTCAATATGTACGGCTTCGTCCCCGGCCCGGCCGTCCGCAACGCCTACTGGAAGCTGCGCAGCGGAACCGACGGGGCTTGGGTCAAGCCTGGAGAAGCGCCGCAGGCGGCGGATGCCGCAGCGCCGGTGTTGAGGCCGGGGGAATCCGCGGCAGCCTGGCTGGATAACCCCATGCTGGCGTGGGAATTCCTCAAAGATCCCGCAACGGGTTTCATCAGCAAGCCGGAGAACAAAAAGTTCCTGGATGCCCTGCAGTACTGGAACGACCCCGAGAGCCGCGGCGACAGGCAGACCGAGCCGGAGATCTCCGAGGAGGCCACCAAGGCCATCCTTAACCTCATCGTCCTCAGCCTGCTGGAGTACGAGCGCATGCTCGGCAACAGCGCGCGGCAGAGGACGGAGATCAAGCTGCGGGAGAACATAGGGGAGAAGATCGAAGGCCAGGCGCGGGGCGTTTGGGAATACATCAAGGAGTACCGCGACCATCCCCTGGGCTCCGCGCTGGTCGCCGGGGCGGCGTTCGTCGCATTGCGCGCCATCTACAAGTTTCTCTTCAAGAACGAGCACAACAACTTCGTCAAATGGGCGGTGCGCGGCGGCCTCCTGGGCCTTGCCATCGGTCTCTACCAGAAGAACACCACCGGCAAGGCGTGGTGGGAGGGCGCGTGGAACAAGGTGGAACAGTGGAGGGGCAAGGAGCGCGCCCTGAAGCCCGAGGACCAAATGCTTCCCCGCTACTGGTCCGCCGAGTGTAAGATCACCGACCCGCAGAAGCGCGATTGCATGCTGCTCATAGAGGAGCAGGACAGCAAGCAAACGCTCGATTGGTACGGGCGCATGGACCAGGCGTTACTGGCGGGGAAGGTGCGGAACAACGCATCCCTTCCCGCGGATCTTCAACTGCCCTTCCGCTTGGATTCCACCACAAAGGAACGCGTGTTCGGGCAGAAGAGCAACACGGAGATCGCGCTCCTCTTCTACACGACGCTCAAGGAGTTCTTCAAGAACCGCGGCGAGGCCGTGAAGAAGGAAGGCGGGCCGCTGGCGGACCGCGAGAAGCTCACCGACCCCGCCACCCTCGGTTACCACTACATTTACGAAAAGTACATCACCCGCCGCATTGTTACTTCTATCGCAGGATCGCTCCGTTACAAAAACGAGATAGAGCCGATTACAGAGGTGAGAGAAAATTTGACGAGTGGGACACGCAGAACTACCACTCTTGTACCGGGGAGCGTCACGGAGAACCGCATGGAAGAGTATACGGCTCAAGAGCAGGAGCAGGACATGGCGCATTGGCCGATGTGGAATATCTTCCTGCTGGAAGCGGATCCGGCAACACTGCGCAAAATGGGCCGCGAGGCTGCCACGCCCGCGACGATGTTGGAGCAGTTAAAGTACCGCGCAGTTGAGGCCGCCGGATACGGACGCATCCTCATTGCGAATACCATCAATGCAACCGATGCCCTCATTCAAAAGCTCATTGATAAAGTGGGGCCTGCGCTCAAGGATTTGCCCGGTACGATAGTGAGAGTGACGGGGCAAGCCGGTAAGTATGTGGTTGAGGTCCTTAATTCTGCAGGTGCGGCAATTGGCACCTTCACCGTTGATACATACACGGATGCAGTAAAAGAGATCTATGCCCTCCATGGCGTGCCGAAAGAGAAGTACGAACAGTACGTACTGAATGTGCAGCATATTGAAGGGCTTGAATACAATGGGACGAATGCAGGCCTGAGGGCGTCTATCCTTGGCACGAAGGAAGTGGTGATCGGCCAATTCACGCCGCTGGATTATGTGCCGGGTGATACGTACCTCCGGGGAAATAAAACCAGCATTACGGTTCCCGCTTCCGAATTTGCATCAGCTAATGCGGCGAAGTTGGATGAATGGGTAGAAAATTGGAGGCAAACGGCAATCGTAAAGAAGTCTTCGGAATTACTACCATTAGCAGTACCTTCGTATCCAGATTTCACAATTTCATTGCCAGCCGGACAAGAATGGGTTGAGTATGGAAGACCAGGAGGTGCAGGAGGATCAGGCAGCGTAGGACGATCATCGATATACGAATTCATCCAGCTACGTAGTAATGAAATACTGCAAAAATATAAAGCGTGGGTAAGCAATGTGGGACGTCCTGCTACCAGTACAGATCCTTTGCATCCATAAAAAAACCCGGGATGCTCCTGTGTCCCGGGTTCTGCCACAAGCGTGAACAGTTAATCACGATGTCCTGTTCTACTGAATACTGCAGGGCTAGATAGTTGACCTCTAGAAGTTGCAGTATAGGAACTTGTAGCGATTTCTTCGGGTTGTTGTAATTCATCCCCGAAGTACTGATTAACGATGTAGTGTTTGGCGTTTTCAGCCCATTCCACTGTTTCTTGTTCCGAAAGGACGCATTCAAGCTCAAACCATTCGATACCTGGCAAGAATTCGCCAGGCTTATCCGGATTGTCTCTCTGAAAGTCCACTATAGCGTCCGTGAGATTCCAATGGCTTGTAGAACTCTCATGTCGTACGACGACGATCTGGATGTCCTTCAGTCCCGCAAAATCAGTTAAAGTAGTCAATTCTTTCATTACATCCCCCTTAATTTTTTGCAAGGCTGTGGCATCAATTTGATCCGCTGGTATCGATATACCGAATTCAGGTTCCATTCTCGCTCGGTACACCGGTTTCCCAATCTTTCGATCAGCCTTGTTTGCAACTTTCGAAAGCTCTCGGAGAGCGGCCTCGGGATGGGGAGTGCTTTCGTAGTCCTTGCTGAGCAAGACAATACCGATGACTAGGCTGATCATTGCGACAAGGCCTATCAATCCGGCAAGTACTGGCTGCGACTTAGCCGTTGTACCGGTCGCCGGATCATGTATGCCGCTTCCATCAACGACCTTCTTGTTTCCATATGCATGGTATGCAATGTACCCAAGCCAAGGGGCAAGGATGAGCCAGCCCCAAGGCCTGAGGTACTTCATTGCTTGTACCACTGCGTCAAGTACGGGGATGTTGCGCCCCAAAAGGTCGTAGAACGTAGGCACACACGCGAAGAACAAGACGAACAAGACAGAACATAATGCCGTCCATCCGTATTTTTTCTTCGTGACAGATATGAAGATTCCGATTCCAGAGACGACACCAAAAGCAATCGACAGACATAGAAGAACGAGCGGGTTCATGACACTTCCTTTCTCAGATGAGCCAAACGTACATCATTGACTACAGGTACACCCTGTAATCTATGTCAAGGAGCTAATATGTAATATAGAATAAAATGGATTGAAGTCAATATGTATAAACCGCAGGGGGACAACTGCGGTTTAGCCCTTAAGAGAGCCAAAACTAAGGATCGAACCAGAGGCAGCGGACAGGATCCCATGTCCATGTATGGCCACCCGTGCAAATGAACGAGCGGTTGGAGATCCATCGGCGGACGTGGATTCCCGAAGGCACCGGGCACGGAATGGGACCGTAGGGGCAGGGTGACATCGCCATCGGTGCGGGACATGCCGGCACCGGCCGGTCCACATATACCACGCGCTCCGTAACCACGGGACGGTCCACATACACCGGCCTATCCACCAGGTACGGCTCACGCACCGTAACGACCCTCGGAGGGATGCAGAACTTTGCGTACGTATCCTTCACGAACGCGTCGCGCGTTTCTTCCTTGCCCTTCGCAATCTTCCGCGCCTCGCGCGTAATCCGCGTAAAGCCGTCTTCCATGCCTTTGCCCGTGATGCTCACGGACTCCGATTGCCTGGAAGATTCCAGGAACGTTCCATCACATCCTTCGTACGTAATCTTCACCCCACCTACGGTGATGGTGACGCTGATTTCTTCCGCCGCAGCCCATGCGGGCGCGAGCAGCAGGACGATCCAAATGATGCAGTATCGCATGGTTCCTCTGTCCTTTCGTTTGAGAGAAACACTGTTGTCCCCCCACTGACCTGCCTCCGTCTTCCGCTCCAAGGTCCCCTGAGCGGCTTTCGAAAGCAGTCCGCGGTTGGGACCTATCCTCACCAGAGAGACAGGATGTGTGGGGGTTTGTGATGATGTAAAAGAACAAAAGAATACAGTATGTCAAATATACGATAGACGTCAAGGGATACCGATCTATGACGGTATGCCGTACCGTTCCTTCCTTGTTTCTCGCACCTTCCTCCTTTAGTATCCCGTCCGACCCGACTTCGTTCCTCATTCCGTTCGGAGCTTCGCCGGGCAAGTGGCTTCCTTCCCACGCTTATGGCCTCCTTGATCCTGCAAGATGGCACGGTGTTCCAGGGGGAATCTTTTGGTGCAACCGTTGATGCCGACGGCGAAGTCGTCTTTAACACCGGGATGGCGGGGTACAACGAGAGCCTAACGGATCCCAGTTACCGCGGGCAGATCCTCACGTTCACGTACCCGCTCATCGGCAATTACGGCGTGCCCACGGAGAAGCTCAACGCCTGGGGGTTCAGCGAGAACTTCGAGAGCGAGAACATCCACGTGCGCGGGGTCATTGTGGCGCAGGTGAGCGAGGGGTTCAGCCATCACGCGGCGGTGAGTTCGCTCCAGCATTGGATGGAGAAGCACAAGATTCCGGGGATCACGGGGATCGATACGCGGGCGCTCACGAAGAAGCTGAGGGAGCATGGGGTGATGCTTGGCCGAATCGTCCAAACCCCCACCCCCACCCCCTCCCCCGAGGGGAGAGGGGCGCACACATTGGTTCCTATTCCCGATCCGAATCGTACGAATCTCGTTGCGGAGGTGAGTTGTACGGAACCCATCACGTACGACCCCAAGGGCGCCATTGATAAGATCCCCACGCTCATCGCCTACGACTGCGGCATAAAGAGGAACATTCTCCGCAGCCTGCTCAAGAGGGGCGTGCGCGTGGTGCGCGTGCCGTGGAACTTTGACCTGAGCGCGTACGACAAGCCGTACCACGGCGTGTTTATCAGTAACGGCCCCGGGGACCCCAAGATGTGCAAGGCGACGATCGAGAGCATCCGGTACGCGTTGGAGAAGGACATCCTCACGTTCGGCATCTGCCTGGGCAACCAGCTCCTTGCGCTCGCCGTGGGTGGGGATACGTACAAGTTGAAGTACGGGCACCGGGGGGTTAATCAACCGTGTTTGGAATGGAAAATGGAGAATGGGAAATGGGAAATGAGTAAACGATGCATTATCACCTCCCAGAACCACGGGTTCGCGGTGGATGAGAAGACGCTCCCCAAGGGGTGGAGCGTGTGGTTCACGAACGGCAACGACGGGACGGTGGAAGGCATCCGGCACGAAAGCGGCCGCTTCTTCTCCGTCCAGTTCCATCCGGAAGCAACACCGGGACCGGAGGATGCGGGATACCTGTTCGATGAGTTTGTGGGGATGTTGAGGAAGGAGATGAAGTAATGAAGAAATTAGAAATGCAAAATGAAAAATGTTGGGAGTGACACTCGTACGTGTACGTTATGCGGCTTTCATTTTGCATTTCCCATTTCTTCCATTTCACATTCCTCCCGTCCTCTCAAAGCCTCATCTCTCCCCGCTCAATCATCGCCAACACCTCCGGGTACCACTTCTTCTCCAGCTCCTGCACCCGCGCCTGGAGGGTTGCGGGCGTGTCTTCCGGAAGGACGGGGCAGGTCTTTTGCAGGAGGATCTTCCCCGTATCCACGCCGCCATCCATCAGGTGAATCGTCACGCCGCTCTCCTGGTCGCCGGAAGCGAGCACCGCCTCGTGCACGTGGTGGCCGTACATCCCCTTGCCGCCGTATTTGGGGAGGAGGGCGGGATGCACGTTGATGATGCGCCACTCCTTCGCGAAAGCGGGCGTGAGGATCCACATCCAGCCCGCTGCGGCGAGGATGATCTCAGCGGCGGGGACGTCACCTTGGAGTTCTGCGACGGCTTGAGTGAGCCGCCGCTCATAGTCCTCTTTGGTTGTGTCGGCTTCCTTCTCCACGATGCGGACGGGAACGTTCGCCGCCTGCGCCTGTTGGATGCATCCGCGATCCGCGCGGTCCGTGATCAAGCCAAGGCACTGCATGGTCAGGGCGCCTTCTGCGATGCGGTCGAGGATCGCCTGGAACGTGGTTCCCCTCGAAGAACTTAATACAATGAAATGCATGGAGGTATGGTAGCAGGAATGTGCGATGTTCGTTGTTCTTGTTCCTTCCCTCTCCCCTAACCCCTCCCCCACGGGGGGAGGGGCATGTTTCTGTTTTGTGGTTGTTTCTCACTTCGAGTACGCAATACGAAGAAACAAACAAAACATCCCCCTCTCCCTTCGGGAGAGGGGCTAGGGGAGAGGGAAAACATCAAATCACCCCTCGAAACAAATCCTCCTCCGGCTCAATCCCCGGCACCCATCCTTCGAAACCGCTGAGGGGATACCCGTGGTCACGGATGATCACGGCGGGGATCCGCTGGCCGGCGTTGCCCATCACCATGTTCGCAGCGGTGGCGAGCTGGTCGGCGACGGCTTCGGTGGTGATGCGCAGCTCTTTGTCGAAGAGGTCGCGTGCGCCCTTCTGCGGGAGGAGGGGATCCAAGCCCGCGCTCACGAGGGCGAAGGCGGTCACGCCCCAGCGGCGGGGACGGCAGGCGGAGTCGGTGAGGATTACGGCGAGAGCGGGTGGGGGTTGAGGGTTGTGTTGGGAAGAGTCCGAAGAGTCCGAGGATTCCGACGATGCCGAAGAAGTGGGAGTGATGAGTGCTTCGAGGTGCTCTTTCAGCTTTCGCGCAGAAGCCACGGGATCCCTCGGCCAGCCGATGGCGAAGCCGTCTTCAATGTTCGACTGGTCCATGCCCGCGTTGGCGGTGAGGATGGTCCCGTGCGGGAAGCCCTGTGGTGTCACTTCCGTGAGGAGCGCGCCCGGGCACGTCCCGCGCACGGATCCGTTGAGCCGCGCGGTCTCGTCCAACACGGCCTGCATGAAGGGTGCTGTCCGTCCCGTCGTTTTCGCATATCGCTCGGCGTCGGGGGAAGGGGAGCGCGCGCCCAAATCCGTCGCCGCGCCTTCCACTGTCGCCACGGCTTTGGAGGAGACGACGACGATATCGCCCGGGCGGATCCGTTCGGACTGCGCGAGGATGGCCGCAATGTCGTCACCGCGCTTGAGGACCGGCGTGTGGATGGGGATCAGCTGCATGATGGGCATAGTGTAAGGACGCCATGGCATGGCGTCCTGTTAAAAAAGGCGCAGACTCTCCTGCGTGAGGAGGAACACGTCCGTCTGCACGTCACCCGTCTCCACGTTGACCCTCTTGAGCCGTATGCTGAGGGGTGTGCGGGAGGGGTTGTGGACCACGAGGCCCGCGGGCATACGGGGCACCGTGAGCGAGAGGACGGCTCCGGGGGGCAGCTTCCACCGGACGAAGCCGAAGGCGGGGGAATCCGCCGTTACGTCTTTGATCGAGGCGTTGCGCACCTCGCGGCGCTGCCATTCCTGCGGCACGCTGAAGCGGAGTGCCTCCTCCCCTTCCTGCGACACTTCCAGGAATCCCGGTTCCGTCCCCATGCTCATCGTGAGCATCAGGCGGGCGGAGGCACCGTGCTCCACGCCGATGTCCACGGTTCCTTTGGCATCCGCACCGCCCGTCCCTCCGGCGGAAGCGAGTGCCAGCACCATGGCCGCCACGATGGCGGAGAAGGCGAGGGGGGGGAAGATCTTGGACACAGGAGCAGTATAGTACTGTGGAAGCCGGCGGAGCTCCACAGGTTAGGACTTAGGACAGAGGACTTAGGGCAGGTCTGATCGATGTCCGGAAGAAATATGTGCGCTCCTCAGTCCTAGGTCCTTCGTCCTTTCTCAAAACAATCATTTCCTTGCGCCAACCCAACAGGGAAACGCTATACTTCAACCATGGATCTCGATCCCCATACGTTGCAGCAGATCATCCGCAGGATTGAGCAGCAGATGCGCTGCCCGCAGTGCGGCAAGCGCGTACCCGTGGATTTCACGTCCGTGCGGCTCATGGGCGACGATTTCCTTCTGCTCCAGCTCAAGTGCGATACCTGCGACGCCTTCATTGTCCTCCATGCCACGCTCCAGGGCGGCGAGCGGCTGGCGCACAAGCTTGATTCCACCGTCAACGCGTCTTCCGAGCTCCACCTCAAGGACCACGAGCTTAAGATGCTGCGCGAGGCAATTTCGCAATCCGACGGGTCCTTCGAGCAGCTCTTCAAGAAGTACGGCGGGAAGGACGAGGGAGCCTCACGGGCGGATACGAGGATCGTATGACAATGCAAAATTGAAAATGGAAAATGGAAAATGAAAGGTGATAACCGCTACAGTTATTCTATGCGCCGTTTTGTGCTGCTCGTTATTGTTCTCATACCCCTCTCTTCCTGCCGCCTCCAAGGAAGCATTCCCGAAGACATCGGGCGTGCGATCAGAACTGCAAGCGGCTCCATCAAGGGAGCGGTGGAACAGACGAAGAGTGTGGTGGAGCTGGGGAAAATCGGCGTGGAACGGGCGAAGGAGAACTTGCCCGTCGTCATTGAGCAGACACAGGAGGGGTTGAGGGCGGCGGCGGAGACCGCCGAAGACGCGAAGGAACGGATGCGGAAGGCGCAGGAGGGATGGGCGCGGGTGGAGGAGGGGAGTCGGCTGTTGAAGGAGGCCGCTGCGGGGTCGGGGAATGTGCGGTGACGGGAGGAAGGAAGCAGAAGATGCAGAAGATGCAGAGGGGTCAGAGGAGGATGTTGTATCATCTCTTCGGTTTCTTCGGATTCCTCGGTTTCATCGGATTCTTCCGTCTAAAACAGCAAAGAAATCTCTTGCCAGGAAGAAGCATTGATATACAATATTCCCGAAATCACCGACGTTCCCCCACTGGTTCAGACGCCCAGAGAGGGGGAGCGGCGGACTTTCGTGCGTTCAAGTCTCCCACCCTCTTTTCTCCCTCCACCATGCCCTCGCCGTTCCAGCAGAAGCAATCCGCCACCGATTCCTTCGATGCCGTTGCGCTCAGCATCGCGAGCCCCGAAGACATGCTCGCGTGGTCGCGCGGAGAAGTGACCAAGGCGGAAACCGTCAACTACCGCACGCAGCGCGCCGAACCCGACGGCCTCTTCTGCGAACGCATCTTCGGGCCGACGAAGAACTTCCAGTGCTTCTGCGGCAAGTATAAAGGAGTGCGCTACTCGGGCGTTGTCTGTGAGAAGTGCGGCGTTGAGGTCACGCGCTCCATCGTTCGCCGCGAGCGGATGGGACATATCAACCTCGCCGTCCCCGTCACCCACATCTGGTTCCTCCGTTCGTCCCCGTCCCGCCTCGGCCTGCTCCTCGACCTTCCCATCAAGACGCTCGAGCAGATCGTCTACTTCGCCGCGTACATCGTCATCCAGGTGGATGACGCGGCCAAGGGGGAGGCGGAGAAGGAAGTGAGCCAGGGGATGGAGGCGCGCAAGAACCAGGTGAAGCGCGATTACGAGGAAGCCAAGAAGAAGCTGCAGGAGAGCAAGGCCTCGCGCGAACAGATGGACGCGCTGGAGAAGGAAGTGGCGGACCGCATGGATTCACTGAAGCAGAACCACAAGGACGCGCTGGACGACCTCAAGAACCTCCGCATGGGGGGCGTGCTCTCGGAGCTCAAGTTCCGCGAGATGAATATGAAGTTCGGGCACGTGTTCCGCGCCGGCACCGGTGCGGAGTCCCTGCGCGAGATCATCGCCGCGGTCAATTTGCAGGAGCTGCTGGTGCAGCTGGGGAAGGACCGCGAGCAATCCAGCGGCCAGAAGCTCAAGAAGCTCATGAAGCGCATCAAGCTGGCCAGCTCCCTCATCCAGTCCAACATCAAGCCGGAGTGGACCATCCTCACGCGCCTCCCCATCATCCCGCCCGACCTGCGTCCCATGGTCCAGCTGGACGGAGGGCGTTTCGCGGCTTCCGACTTGAACGACCTCTACCGCCGCGTCATCAACCGAAACAACCGCCTCAAGAAGCTCATGTCCATCGGCGCCCCCGAGGTCATCTGCCGCAACGAGAAACGCATGCTGCAGGAAGCCGTGGACACGCTCCTCAACAACTCCGCCCGCGCGGGCAAGACGCTCTTCACCGCGGGCGACCGCCGCAAGCTCCGCTCCCTCTCGGACATGCTCAAGGGGAAGCAGGGGCGCTTCCGCCAGAACCTGCTCGGCAAGCGCGTGGACTACTCCGGCCGCTCGGTGATCGTGGTGGGGCCGCACCTCAAGATGAACCAGTGCGGGCTTCCCAAGGAGATGGCCATGAAACTCTTCAAGCCCTTCGTCATCGGCTCCATCATCCGCCGCGAGCTGGCGCACAACGTCAAATCCGCGGAGCGCCTGGTGCAGGACGGGGGGAAGGAGGTGTGGGACATCCTGGAGGAGGTGATCAAGGACAAGTACGTGCTCCTCAACCGCGCGCCCACGCTGCACCGCCTGGGGATCCAAGCGTTCCAACCGCAGCTCGTGGAAGGGCTGGCCATCCAGCTCCATCCGCTCGTGTGTGCCGCCTTCAACGCCGACTTCGACGGCGACCAGATGGCCGTGCACGTGCCGCTCTCCGTCAAGGCCCAGCAGGAGGCTGCGAGCCTCATGGCCGCGGGCAATAACGTCCTCAAGCCGTCCGCGGGCGAACCGATCATCAACCCCATCCAGGACATGGTGCTGGGGTGCTACTTCCTCACGCGCATCCACGACGGCAAGAAAGGGGATGGGATGCTCTTCAGCTCCCCCGAGGAGGCCCTCATGGCGTACGACCACGGCGTGGTGCACCTGCAGGCTAAGATCAAGGTGCGCATGCCCGTACCCGAGGGGGACGGGGAGGAGGCTGCTCCCGCACGGGAGGTCATCGAAACCTCCGTCGGGCGCCTGAAGTTCCAGGAAGTGGTCCCCAAGGGGCTGGGCATCATCAACAAGACCATGAAGAAGAAGGACCTCTCCGACCTCATCTCCATCGCACTGGAGACGGTGGGCAGGGAAGAGACGGTGGCGTTCGCAGACCGCGTCAAGGACCTGGGCTTCGAGTTCGCCACCATATCCGGTATCTCCATTTCCGCCTCGGACATCGTCGTCCCGCAGGAACGGAAGAAGCTGCTCGAGGAAGCCAACGAGAAGATCCGCCTCATCAACAACTTCTTCTGGAAGGGGATGGTCACCGCGGACGAGCGCTACAACCACGCCATCCGCATCTGGAGCCAGACGAAGAACGAAGTCACGAACGTCATGATCCGCGAGTTCCTCAAGGTGGAGGAGAACGACATCACGTACGTCATCGACTCCGGCGCCCGCGGCAACTGGGGACAAGTCACGCAGCTCGCCGGTATGAAAGGGCTGGTGGCCAACCCCTCCGGCCGCACCATCGAGCTTCCGGTGCAGAGCAACCTCCGCGACGGCTTCTCCGTCCTGGAGTACTTCATCGCCACGCACGGGGGACGCAAGGGGAAATCCGATACCGCCCTCAAGACGGCGGAGGCCGGGTACCTCACGCGCCGCCTCGTGGATGCCGTGCAGGACGTGATCATCCGGGAGGATGACTGCACCGGCGAACAGGGGCACAAGGTGACCCGCGAGGAGAGCGAGAAGATCGGCGAGAAGTTTGAGGTGCGCATCTTCGGCCGCACCCTTTCCCGCGATGTGGAAGCGGACGGCGACGTGCTCGCCCGCCGCGACGACGAGATCGACAACCGCCTCATCCAAACCTTCAAGGAGCACCGCGTGAACGAGGTGGAGCTTCGCTCCGTGATGACGTGCCGCACGCGTAACGGCATTTGCCAGAAGTGCTACGGGCGGGACCTGGGCGACAACAAGACCGTGAAGGTGGGCACCCCCGTGGGCATCATCGCCGCCCAATCCATCGGGGAACCGGGCACGCAGCTCACCATGCGCACCTTCCACATGGGAGGCGTCGCCGACACCGCGGACATCACGCAGGGTCTCACCCGCGTGGAGGAACTCTTCGAGGCACGCAACCCCCGCACACCCGCCTCCCTCTCGGATATCGCCGGCCGCGTGAAGGTCACGCACCAGGGCGGCAAGACCACCGTGCAGGTGATCGCCGAGACGCCGGGGGAGGATACCTACTACGTCCCGTCGGGGTACGAGGTCATCGCCAAGAAAGGGGATCGCATGAAGGAGCGCGCGGTGCTGGCCAAATCCCTCTCGGACAAGACGACCATCAAGGTCAAGATCCCCGGCGAGATCGTCTCCGTGGACCGCGGCATCCTCAAGCTGCGCCACGAGGAGAGCCAGGAGCGCACGTACGAGTTCGGGCCGCGCGAATCCATGCTCGTCAAGACGGGCCAGCCCATCGAGGCCGGGCAAGCGCTCAACGTGGGCCACTACAACCTGCAGGAACTTCTGGAGAAGAAGGGGGCGTACGCGGTGCAGACGTACATCGTCTCCGAAGTGCAGCACATCTACGCTTCCCAGGGGCAGACCATCAACGATAAGCACCTGGAGATCATCGTGAAGAAGATGTTCAGCAAGATGCGCGTCATCGACGCCGGGGACACGGAATTCCTACCGGGCGAGACGGTGGATGTGGGCGACCTGCAGTTTGAGAACGAGAAGGTGATGAAGGACGGCGGCAAGGAAGCCACCGTGGAGCAGCTGCTGCTCGGTATCACGCGCGTGGCGCTCGCCACGGACAGCTGGCTGGCCGGCGCATCCTTCCAGGAGACCATCCGCGTGCTCGTGGAGGCCGCCACCACCCGCAAGATCGATATGCTCGAAGGCCTCAAGGAGAACGTCATCATCGGCCGCCTCATCCCCACCGGCGAGGTGTACCGCGTCCGCTACCTGCGGGAGAGGGGTCTCGAGCCGGAAAAGCAAGAGGGTGTAAGCGAGGACGAAGCGGAGTCTCCCGCCGTCCCCGGCCGCGGTGACGGTGAAGAGGCCGAACCGGCATAACCGCCGCATCCGACTCCTTTACATCTTTCCTGCTCTTCCGTACTATCTCCCCGCCTCGTCAAACGTATTGTCGTAAGGACGTCCCGCTGGGACGTCCCTACCATCCCCTCCCATCGTCCCTATGCCTACCATCAACCAGCTCATCCGAAAATCGCGCAAGGACAAGCGCCGCAAGTCCAAGGCGCCCGCGCTCCAGACCGCCTGGAACGCCCTCAACATGCGCGATATCGACCTGCCCCACGGCGCGCCGTTCAAGCGCGGGGTGTGCGTGAAGGTCACCACCATGACGCCCAAGAAGCCCAACTCCGCCCTCCGCAAGATCGCGCGCGTGCGCCTGTCGAACGGGTACGAGGTGAAGGCGTACATCATGGGGGAGGGGCATAACTTGCAGGAGCACTCCACGGTCCTCGTCCGCGGCGGCCGCGTAAAAGACCTTCCGGGGGTCCGCTACCACATCGTCCGCGGCATCCTGGATACCGAAGGCGTCCGCGACCGTAAGCAGGGACGCTCCCTCTACGGCGCCAAGCGTCCTAAATAACATGTCGTAAGGACGTCCCGCTGGGACGTCCCTACCCGTCCCACGTAACCTCCTCCTCCCATGGCCAAGCCCATCAAGTCCTACATCCCCGCCAACTCCGACCCCTTGCTGGAGAAGTTCATCAACTGCCTCATGCTGCGGGGGAAGAAGTCCACGGCGCGCCGCATCTTCGCGGACACGCTGGAGGTCATCAAGACGCGCACCAAAGACGCCCCCATGGAGGTGTTCTCCAAGGCGCTCCTCAATGCCACACCCCTCGTGGAAGTGCGCCCCAAGCGCATCGCCGGTTCCGTGTACCAGGTTCCCGTGGAAGTGACCCCCAAGCGCCAGGTGGCGTTGAGCATCCGCTGGATCCTCACCGCCGCGCGCGCCCGCAAGGGGGTGCCCATGGCGCAGAAATTGGCTATGGAACTCCTGGACGCCTCCGCCGACCAAGGCGCAGCCATCAAAAAGAAGCAAGATGTGCTGAAGATGGCCCAGGCGAACAAGGCTTTTGCGCATTTGGCCAAGTCCTAAGCCAACCTGAACCTTCGAGGGGAGTGAGGGGCAGGGGGCTTCTGACCATTGACAAACTATACAAAATAAGTATAATATTCGCACCCATTTTTCCTTCCACACACACATGCACACCTTCTCCCTCACACTCGATTCCCTGAGTCTTTCCCTCTTTGAGCGCGGATGCCTCCGTGAAGCTGCGGAAGAGGCGTATCACGAAGCCGTGCTCCTGGTGGCGGCCGCCCTCCCCATCCCCGATACGTCGGTGTTTGCGCAAGCGCGGGAAGAGATCCTCTGCGAAGCGCTGCTGGAGGTGCTGGAGAACGGGGAAACCGTGGAAGTGCGGCAAGGCCGTGCAGTGGTGGACGTGACGGTATGCCGGTGCCTGTGCTCGGTGATGGAGGACAAACTGCGGCTGCTCATCGTCGGCGGCGAGGTATGTGAACAAACGGAGGCGGAACGCCGCGGGAGTCTTCCGCGCGGCTTCGAACATCCCGGGGATGAGGGAATTCCTCTTACCATGAGGGATTTGGAGGCGAATCCCGTTTGCGGTGAAGCCTGAATTCCTCTATAGTCTGCGGGCTTAGGATGCGGAAAGGACAGAGTCGCCAGCATCCCCTCCGGATGTGTTGTTTCGCAACGCTTCCCGCCGCACCTTCCCATTCTTTTCACCTGAGAGTTATGGACCTCAAGAACGTACGCAACATCGGGATCATCGCGCACATAGATGCGGGAAAAACCACCACGTCGGAGCGCATCCTGTACTACACCGGCCGCACGCATAAGATCGGCGAGGTGCACGAGGGGGAAGCCACCATGGACTGGATGGAGCAGGAGCGCGAGCGAGGCATCACCATCACTTCCGCCGCCACGCAGGCGCATTGGAAGACCAAGCAGCCGGACGGCTCCGAGTTGGACACGGTCATCAACCTCATCGACACCCCGGGACACGTGGACTTCACCGCCGAGGTGGAGCGATCGCTCCGCGTTTTGGACGGCGGCGTGGTGGTGTTCGACGGTTCCCAAGGCGTGGAGCCGCAGAGCGAGACCGTATGGCGCCAGGCCGACAAGTACCACGTGCCGCGCCTCGCGTTCATCAACAAGATGGACAAGACCGGCGGCAACTTCTTCATGTCGCTCGACAGCATCTTCGACCGCCTGAGCAAGAATGCGGTGGCCATCCAACTGCCCATCGGCGCGGAAGCCGAATTCTCCGGCCTCATCGATATCATCGCGCAGAAGGCGTACGCGTTCGAGGGGAAGAACGGGGAATTGCTCAAGGAGATCCCCGTCCCGGAGGACATGAAGAACCAAGTGCAGGAGTACCGTCTCATCCTCATGGAGAAGGTGGCGGAGAACAGCAACGACGAGCTCATGGACGCATTCCTGCAGAACAGCGCACTCACGGATGACCAGATCCGCACGGGGCTGCGCATCGCCACCGTTGCCAACAGGCTCTATCCCGTCCTCTGCGGGTCCTCGCTGAAGAACATGGGCGTGCAACCCATGCTGGACGCCGTGGTGGCGTACCTGCCTTCCCCCATCGAACTGCCTCCCGTGAAGGGGACGGACGCCAAGACGGGGGAACCGGTGCTGCGCAAGCCAAGCAATGACGAGCCCATGACCTCGCTCGCGTTCAAGATCGCCACGGACCCCTTCGTGGGGAGGCTCATCTTCGTTCGCGTGTACTCCGGCGTCCTCAAGTCCGGCAGTTACGTCACCAACTCCCGCACGGGCAACAAGGAGCGCATCGGGCGCATCGTACGCCTGCATGCAAACTCGCGGCAGGAGATCGAACAGATCGAGGCGGGCGACATCGGCGCGGTGATCGGCCTCAAGGACACGCGTACGGGCGATACCATCTGCGAAGAGGCGCATCCCGTCCAGCTCGAATCCATCACCTTCGCGGAACCCGTCATCTCCCTCGCCGTGGAGCCCAAGACCAAGGCGGACCAGGAGAAGATGGGCGTGGCGTTGCAGAAACTGGCGGAAGAGGATCCCACCCTGCGTGTCCGCACCGACGATGAGACGGGCCAGACCGTCCTGCACGGCATGGGCGAGCTCCACCTGGATATCATCGTCGACCGCATGCGACGCGAATTCAAGGTGGAAACCAACGTCGGCAACCCGCAGGTGGCTTATCGCGAGACGATCCAGAAGGAAGTGGAGCACGAGGAGAAGTACATCAAGCAGACGGGCGGGCGCGGGCAGTACGGCCACGTGGTCTTTAATCTCAAGCCCCAGGAGCCGGGCAAGGGCTACACCTTCGAGAACAACATCGTTTCCGGCCGCATCCCGCGCGAGTTCATCCCCGCCTGCGACAAGGGTTTCCAGGAAGGCATGAGCCGCGGCGTGCTGGCGGGCTACCCGCTCGTGGATATCCTGGTGGACCTTACGGACGGCTCGTACCACGACGTGGACTCCAACGAATTCGCCTTCAAGATGGCGGCGTCCATCGGCTTGCAGGCGGCCGCCCGGAAAGCGGACCCCGTGATCCTGGAGCCGGTGATGAAGGTGGAGGTGGTCACTCCCGAGGAGTTCTTCGGCGACATCATGGGCGACCTCAACTCCCGGCGCGGAACCATCCTCGGCACCAGCGAGCGCGGCACGGCCAAGGTGATCGACGCGCACGTGCCGCTGGCCGAGATGTTCGGCTACGCCACGGACATGCGCTCCATGACGCAAGGACGCGCCAGCTACTCCATGGAGCCCAGCCACTACGCCAAGGTCCCCAAGAATAAGGCGGAAGAAGTGATCGCGGCGCGCAGCGGAGGCAAGTAAGCCTGCCGTGCTCCCGCGCCATCCAGCCGGTCTTCAAGGAATCCCGCGTCATCCTCCTGGAGTGACTCGTCCGGTGTAACACGGAACGTCCCCATAACGCCCTCGCGATGCAATCATCCATCCGATATCCGCTGCAAAGGTCCGCGAACCGGCAGGAGTGCAATTATTCGTAGACAAATTCGGGCTCTTCCTCTGTCGCTGTCAGGACCCTGAGAGTCCTGTACGGTCCTCCGGGATTAGTTGAACCGGGGGCGTAACCGGCGGGGTTGTTGTGCGCGATGAGCTCGTCCACGGCATCCACGACGCCGTCCCGGTTCACGTCGTACTTGTTGGTGATGGATGCGGAGCTCGTCACACGGGCCCGCAGTTCTTCTTCATCAAGATAGTTTACGTTATAGCGCAAGGGTTCATTCCCCACATCCGCTTCCCCGATGGCATTCCCCCAGTAGTGGACCTCGTTTTCTTCCAGGCCGGTGTTCGGCGTGGCGAGGACGGTCACTCGCACCCATTTCCTCTGAAGAACATTGTCCGGCCAAATGATGGTGACCCGATCGGAGCCTCCCACGCCCGCTCCTTCCCTCACGGTCACGCTCGAAGGGGCCATAGTCACAGCCCAAGTAAACGACTGCTGGAACGTGAAGTCCGCGGCTGTGATCCCGGCGGGATTCGGCGAGAAGGCCAGGTCCACCATGATGCCGTTGAGGCCTTTTTCGTAATTGGTGTAATTGACAAAGGAGGAGGTTTCCCCGGGCAAAAGGACAACCTTGTCCGGCGCAATGGCGGCATCGTCCTCCGGGGAAGGCGAAGCATCGTAGCCGTCGTAGGAAGAATTGTTGTAGAAAATGTGATGGTACGCAACTTGCGGCTTGCATCCCCCCCGAGGCGTTTCCCCAGGAAGCTTGCCGTGGTTGGGCGAGAACACGCGGGGGCGCCCGCGCTGCTTGTACACCATGAAGCCGGTGCAGACGTCGTCCATATCCATCACGATATCCACCGGAAGGTGCGTGATGTACGCGGGAACGAGCGATTCTAGGCTCAACGCTTCGTCCAGAGGGCAACCTGCTCCCGCCTTGCAGATCCGCTTGGCGCAGGTGAGCCTGTTCTCTTCCGTGCATTCGGGGATGGCGTTCCATTCGGCGATCGTCTGCTCGTCGAGCATCCTGCTCTCCATGGAGTTACTGAGCTGTTGGGAGAGCTCCGACCGCTCCACATCCCGTGTCTTGAGGATTTGCGTGCGTGGAGCTATGGCCATGATCACCACGCTGCTGAGCGTACTGAGAATGCTCACGGCGAGGAGGAGTTCGATGACGGTGAAACCGGGTTTCGTACGTCGCATGGAAGGGGGGGATAGCGGGGAAGCGAGAGGGGTGATCAGTGGTCCAAGAGGTACTGCATGAGGGCGATCTCCAGATTCTCCGCTTCAAACGTGCGCGCCACATCGGCATCGTTCGTTCGTCGCGTGGTAGTGATGCCCAGCGTTACGGCTGTAATGACGAAGAGCACAAGGCTGGTGATGAGCATCGTCGTACGTTTCTTGCGGGAGGTCTTTGGTCTTGCCATACGCATAGTATTTTCCGAATGGGAGGAAAATGCACTTGCCGACCCGCCTGAATTCTTCATGGTCATAGGGAATGGAAAATTGAGACCAATGAGGAAAGATTGCGGAGTATCCGGCTTAAGCAGAGCAGAAGAATGTTGTGAAACGGACGTTGGTGCCTCATCATTCCTTGAACACTAATATAGTTCTACTAAAGAATCTACAAATAGGGCTGATCGTATAACTATGTAATTTTCAAACATTGAAAGTATTGCTCCCGCAAGTGCTTCATGCACCTGCGGTCAAACGCGAAGAACTCGCGGGCGATCTGTTTGAGCGTGTCCTGCACGATTTGCCAGAAGGCAGGACGGAGCACCGTGGCAGGCTCCTGGCGAGGAATGAGCGTGCGCCGCCAGGCACGTCGTCCTGCCGAGCAGGCACGGTACCCACTCAGGCCTTCATTGCGCCGCACTTTTCCACGGGAGAAAGATGATGGTAAGTGCGCATACGGAGAGTAGGGAACTCTCAGGTGTCGCGCTTGGCGGTTGAACTCGCGTCTGAAAATATGCAGTCTTGTTTGACACTTGATTGTTGATACTTGATACTTTTTCTCTTGTACCATTGTAGTACAACATTGTAACTTTTTCTCCATGCCCCCCAAGAAGCGCTTCACCGATGATTCCTTCCGGCGTGAGCCGTGGTTCAAGGCATTGTGCCAGGCATTCCTCACCTGCCGGTCGGAGGAGGATGCGGCGAACCTGTTCCGGGACATCGGCACGTTGAGTGAGTTGCAGGCGTGGAGCGAACGGCTGGAAGTGGCCAAGAATCTCGTCCGGGGGCTGAGCTACCGCCAGGTGGCGGCCGTCACGGGGGCCAGCACCACCACGGTCACCCGCGTGGCGCGGTTCATCGAAAACGGCACGGGAGGGTACCGCAAAGTGCTGCATGCCCATCGACACCATCGATTGGTGAATGAACAGAGCAACAACCAAGTGCCAAGCACCAATGACCCAAACGAAAAACGAATAGACGAGCAAACGAGAAACGTCCCATCCGGCTCCCCCCAATCCACACCGGCGTCGAAAGGAGCGCGGCCACATCCCGTCTCCGTCCTTCAGAAGTACCTTGATCGCAAATGATATCCGCACCGGCGATGATCCGCGCCATGATCACTTTATGGGGGAGTGTCTTCTGTTGGCGGAGGAGGGGAGAGGTGAAGTGGGAAACGGGGCTATGGTAGGGGCTCTACTCGTATTGGAGAACAAGATAATTGCGCAAGGATTGCACAAGGGATTCGGCAAGGCGCATGCGGAACGCGATCTTCTTCTGCACTTTCCCGGCACCGTTCCTCGAGACGCCATCCTCTACGTGAACCTGGAACCGTGTTGCCATGTGGGCAAGACACCACCCTGCACGGACATCATTCTGGGCAAGGGGGTGAAGCGCCTCTGCTTCGGCATGCGGGATCCGGATGAGAGGGTCTGCAGCCGGGGGGAGGCGTTGCTCCGCGGGCAAGGGGTGCAGGTCATCGGTCCCGTTGCCCGTCCATCATGCGAGTACTTCAACCGCGGTTTCGCCAGCCTGCGGAAGCGCCACCGTCCCTGGATCATCCTCAAGAGCGCGAGGACTCCGGAGGGGCGCAGTGCGGCGGAGGACGGTTCCCCCCTCAAGATCACGGGTGAGGAACAGGACCGGTGGGCGCATACGTCCTTACGGTCACGGGTGGACGCCATCCTTGTGGGGGTACAGACGGTGATCAGTGATGATCCGAGGTTGGATACGAGATGGAGTCAGAATGCGGCGGGCAGGGCAGGGCTACAACGGTATCAGCCATGGCGCATCATCCTCGACTCGCATCTCCGTACGCCCCTTACGGCGCGTGTCGTGAGTGACGACAACCGCGCGCGAACCGTCATCATCACGTCGCCCACCTTGGAGGCGGGCAAGGAAGACCGCCGCAAGGAACTGCAGGGGAGGGGAGTGCAGGTTTGGGACGTCCCCGTTTTCAACGGCTCCTTCGACTTCCCCGAGCTTTGGGGTGTCCTCTCCCGTCCGGAAGGGGCATTCCACGGGATCACGAGCATCCTCGTGGAAGGAGGAGCGCGGACCTGGGAGGTTTTTCGGGAGGCGGGAATGGTGGATGAGGAAGTGGTGATGGTTGGTAAGTGAACACGGCGCGGGAGTTCCCAAGAGCCGTCAACGCATTCAGTTTCCCCTCCGCCGAGAGGGTGGGGTACGATCCCGATCCTTAGCGCGCGGAATGCTTGACCGCACCCGCGTGACACAATATCTTGTGTAGTTGTTCATAAAAGACTCCTACAGATTGTGTTTCATTCCACAGCCCTATGAATCCTTCGTCGTCCCTTCGGGGCTCCTCCGGCCCAGTGCCTTCCTCACGTTCCCAAGTCTCTTCCGCGTCATCCCGTTCCGCGAAGAAAGAGGGGGCGATCCCCCCCGCTTCCGCCGTCGAGCAGGAACAGATGCTGGGCCAACGAGCTCGCAAGGGACTCTCCATTTCCCGCGTGTTCACCACGCCCGGGAACGACCCCCTGGAGGAAGTGCGCTACGAGAAGCGGACGAGCCGCATCGTCAATACCGACGGTTCCACGGTGTTCGAAATGCAGGGCGCGGAGGTACCCGCCGCCTGGAGCCAGGTGGCCACGGACATCATGGTGAGCAAATACTTCCGCAAGGCGGGCGTACCGCAGTACGACGACAAGGGCAACGTGCTCATGGATGCGGGCGGCAGCGTGGTCAAGGGGCCGGAGCGGAGCGTGAAGCAGGTGGTCCGCCGATTGGTCGGTTGTTGGCGGCACTGGGGGGAGCAGGAGGGGTACTTCGAGACGGCGCAGGACGCGCAAGCCTTTGAGGACGAGCTGAGCTACATGCTGGTGCACCAGATGGCGGCGCCCAACAGCCCCCAGTGGTTCAATACGGGGCTCCAAACGGCCTACGGCATCACGGGGCCCGCGCAGGGGCACTTCTACGCCGATTCCAAGACGGGGGACATCAAGAAGAGCGCAGACGCCTACACCCATCCCCAGCCGCACGCGTGCTTCATCCAGTCCGTGCGGGACGACATGGTCAACGAAGGCGGCATCATGGACCTGTGGACCCGGGAGGCCCGCCTCTTCAAGTTCGGTTCGGGCACGGGCACCAACTTCTCGCAGCTGCGGGGCATGGGGGAACCACTCTCCGGCGGCGGGAAGAGCTCCGGGCTCATGAGCTTCCTCAAGATCGGGGACCGCGCGGCGGGGGCCATCAAGTCCGGCGGCACCACGCGCCGTGCCGCCAAGATGGTCTGTTTGGACCTGGACCACCCGGATATCGAGGACTTCATCAACTGGAAGGTGAATGAGGAGAAGAAGGTGGCTGCCCTGGCGAAATTCGGCTACGACACCGATTTCAACGGAGAGGCGTACCTCACGGTCTCCGGCCAGAACAGCAACAATTCCATCCGCGTGGCCCATGACTTCTTCGAAGCGGTGGAGAAGGACGGCGATTGGAACCTGTACTGGCGCACGGAGTTGCGCAAGGCGGCGGAGGAAACCCGTCCCCCCAAGCCCAGCAAGACACTCAAGGCCCGGGATCTGTGGGACCAGATCGGATACGCGGCGTGGGCGTGCGCGGATCCCGGTTTGCAGTACGACACCACCATCAACGACTGGCACACCTGCCCCGCCGACGGGCGCATCAACGCCAGTAATCCCTGCAGCGAGTACATGTTCCTGGATGACACGGCGTGCAATCTCGCCTCGCTCAATCTCCTGAAGTTCTTCGATGAGGAGCACCGTTCCTTCGACGTGGAGAAGTTCCAGCATGCGGTGCGCCTGTGGACGATCGTGCTGGAGATCTCCGTCCTTATGGCGCAGTTCCCGAGCAAGGAGATTGCGCGCCTCAGCTACGCGTTCCGCACGCTGGGGCTGGGGTACGCCAACTTGGGCGCCATGCTCATGCGCATGGGGATCCCGTACGATTCCCCCAAGGGGCGCGCCATCGCGGGCGCCCTTACGGCCATCATGACGGGCGAGTCGTACGCCGAGAGCGGGGAGATGGCGTCGGTGCTCGGCGCGTTCGCCGGCTTCGCGCGCAACCGCGACAACATGCTCCGCGTCATCCGCAACCACCGCCGCGCCGCGTACGACGCGCCGGCCAAGGAGTACGAAGGTTTGCGCGTGGTGCCCGTGGGTCTGGACCAGAACGCCTGCCCGCCGGAGCTCCTCCATGCCGCCAAGGACGCATGGGACCGCGCGTACCGGGCGGGGGAGAAGGAGGGGTACCGCAACGCGCAAGTCACCGTCATCGCCCCCACGGGGACCATCGGGCTCCTCATGGATTGCGACACCACCGGCGTGGAACCGGATTTCGCGCTCGTGAAATTCAAGAAGCTGGCGGGGGGCGGCTACATGAAGATCGCCAACCAGTCGGTGGGGCCGGCGCTGCACGCCCTGGGGTACACGGAGGGCGAGGTGCGGGACATCATGACGTACGTCATGGGGACGCTCACGCTGGAGGGCGCCCCCCACGTGAACCGCAAGGCGCTCCTGGACAAGGGTTTCACGGACCAGGACATCGCCAATGTGGAGAAGACCTTGCCGCAGGTGTTCGACATCACGTTCACGTTCAACAAGTGGGTGCTGGGGGAAGAGACGCTCAAGCGCATCGGGTTTACGGATGCCGACCTCGCCGACCCCGCGCTGGACGTGTTGCGCAAACTGGGGTTCACGGCGGCGCAGATTGAGGAAGCCAACGTGGCCGTGTGCGGCCGCATGACCGTTGAGGGCGCGCCGCTCCTCAAAGAGGAGCACCTGCCCGTGTTCGATTGTGCCAGCAAGTGCGGCAAGCTGGGGAGGCGCTTCATTTCCGCCGAAGGCCACATCCGCATGATGGCGGCGGCGCAGCCCTTCATCACGGGGGCCATCAGCAAGACCATCAACCTCCCCAACGAGGCCACCGTGGAGGACATCAAGAACGCCTACTTCATCGGTTGGAAATTGGGGCTCAAGGCCAACGCCCTCTACCGCGACGGTTCCAAGCTCTCGCAGCCGCTCTCCAATTCCTCGGACAAGAAAGACGAAAAAACGGTGGAGAAAATCGTGGAAACCAAGATCATTGAGAAGTTGGTGATCAAGGAAGTCCCGCGCAGGCGCAAACTGCCCGAGGAGCGGCAAGCCATCGCCCACAAGTTCTCCGTGGCGGGCCATGAGGGCTACGTCCACGTGGGCATGTACGACGACGGCACACCCGGCGAAATCTTCATCAAGATGGCCAAGGAGGGCTCCATGCTTTCCGGCGTCATGGACGGCTTGGCGCTCAGTCTCTCCATGAACCTGCAGTACGGCGTGCCGCTGGAGGTGCTGTGCGAGAAGCTCGTCAACACCCGCTTCGAGCCCATGGGCATGACGGCCAACAAGGAGATCCCCATGGTCAAATCCATCATGGATTACCTCGGCCGGTGGCTGGCGCTCAAGTTCCTCACCAAGGAGAAGGCCAGGAAGTTCCACAATGCGGAGCTGGTGGAGCGCGCGTACGCGGAGGGCAGCATGAGCAAGTCCGCCTTCGCCATGCGCCTGCCGGTGGTGGATGAGGGCACGCACACGGAGCAGCGGGATTTAGGCACTCTCGTGGAGGAGAAGACGCACAAGGAGATCACCGAAGTGGTGTCCAAGGTGGAAGCGAGCGAGGGGAAGACCGTCCATGCCAAGCTCCAGGGCTTCACGGGGACCATGTGTTCGGGTTGCGGAAGCATGCGGATGAAGCGGAACGGGTCATGTGAGGTGTGTTTGGATTGTGGCGCCACTTCTGGTTGTAGTTGAGGCGTATTTCGTATCACGTATTACGTATTACGTATCATCCATGCACGAAGAGGAGGAGAAACTGATCACATTTCTAGAGCGTATACAGGTTAGCGGTAAGTGAAGGCGGAGATATCGTCATCGGGTGCGCATTTGTTGCGTATCTCTTTTCCGCATGCCGTGCAGCGGTGCAAGACCATCCATCCCTTCTTGCCGTCCTGGTCCAGGGCGACCGGTTCCATGAGCTCTTGGCAGAGCGACGAACGGTCACCCGGCCCTTGGTCATCCACATGCTTGCTCCACAGGCACAGCGGGCAGTGGTTGCGGTAGGTTCCGTGCGGCAGGGGAGTGACGACGGCACTGCAGTGCCCGCAGGTGAACGGTTCTTGACGGGCTATGAATGGCATGATGAGATGGTGGCTTGTTCAAACAGATGCAGTCGGTTCATGTAGGGATACGCTGGATCGTCCAGGCCCAGTTCATGAAGGAGATTCTCCGCTCTCCGTATCAAATCCTCTTCGGTCTCCTCAGCCAGTAATGTTTGTTCGTAGAGTTCAGGAGGAATGAGCGTCGTATGATCCAATCCGTTTAATCCTCCGCGGAGGGGTCCTTTCCACGAAGGGGAAAGCAGATGAGCGATGGAGGATCGAACAGCGCGGTTGTGGAAGTGGAACGAAGGGCAACCGCTCCCCGGAAGTTTAGTGAGTTGATGGATGCGCTGGGCGGTCGAATGGAGGATGTTTTCCTCTTCCTGTTGCCTCGAGCTCAGCCGGCGGAATCGGCGGAGGCATTTGAGCCGTTTCTCAGGAGACTTGTGGGGATCCGCAGTCCTTTGATGCAGTTCCTGCACCACCCGCTCAAGGTCTTCCTGCGGAAGGCCATGAAGGGAAGGGGCGATATCGGCAAGCTCGATGTCGCTGAGAGGGGGTGTAGCATGAGCATCCATCAAGGGAATGATAGGTGCGTCAAGGGGCGTTGTGAAGCGTCAGACATTGAAGCGGAACAGCATCACATCCCCGTCCTTCACCACGTACCCCTTCCCTTCCGCGCGCATTTTGCCGGCCGCTTTGGCTTTCTGTTCCCCTCCCAGCGTCACGTAATCGTCATACGCGATGGTTTCCGCCGCGATGAAGCCCTTCTGGAAGTCGGTGTGGATCGTTCCCGCCGCTTGGGGCGCCGTCATCCCCCGCGTGATGGTCCAAGCTTTCGCTTCCTTCGGCCCCGCCGTGAAGAACGTGATGTAGCCGAGCGCGTGGTAGGCGGCGCGGATGAGGCGGTCCAAGCCCGACGATTCCATCTGCAATTCCTTCAGGTATTCCCTGGCCTCGTCTTCCCCCAGTTCCTGCAAGTCTTCCTCGATCTTGGCGCAGATGGTCACCACGTCGGCATCCGGGGGGAGCGCCAGCCGTTCGCGCGCCTGCGCTTCCGTGACGCCCTTCACCTGCTCCTCCGACGCGTTCACGGCGTAGATCACGGGTTTCTGCGTGAGGAGCTGGAAGGGGAGCGCCAGGGCTTCCTCCTCCGGCGCCAGCGCCGCCTTCGACGCCGCTTTCCCCTGCTCGAGCAATTCCTTGATCTTGTGGGCGGCGGAAAGCTCCAGCACCCCCTGCTTGTCTCCCATCCTCGCTTTCGGTTCCAGCTTATCGATGCGCTTGTTGATGGTGGCCAGGTCGCTCAGCGCCAGTTCCGTCTCGATCGTCTCCCGGTCGCGCTTGGGATCCACCGTCCCCTCCACGTGGATGATGTCGCCCCCTTCGAAGAGGCGGACCACATGGCAGATGGCGTGCACCTCGCGGATGTGGCTGAGGAAGGCGTTCCCCAACCCTTCCCCTTTGCTCGCCCCCTTCACCAGCCCCGCGATGTCCACGAACTCCACCGTGGCGGGCACGGTCTTCTCCGGCTTCACGAGGTCCGTGAGTTTGGCGAGCCTCTCATCCGGCACCTCCACCATGCCCACGTTGGGATCGATGGTGCAGAAGGGGTAGTTCGCCGCGGGCGCGGCGCGGGTCTTTGTGAGCGCATTGAACAGGGTGGATTTTCCCACATTGGGCAGGCCGACTATTCCAATCCTTAATGGCATCGTGGGTGGAGAATAGCGTAGAGGAGGCCTGGGAAGCGAACATTGACAGTTAGTGAATTATGTGTAAGTATTTGTCGCTCATGAAGAATCACCCCGCAGCCCTCCTCATCGCCATACTCGCGCTCTCTTGGATTGGGCAGGCAACCGTTTCTGCGGCCGCGCCGGGTGACACGCAGGGGACGCGCTACGCGCAGGCGTATGCCGCCCTGCAGGAGAAAGGTGCCCTGGGGAACACGGGACGGCCGTACGACCGCATCACACGGGTGGAAGCGCTGAAGGTGATCGTCGCCTTGAGGCCGCACTTGAAGAACCGCGCGCAGTGGTTCGCAAACAACCTGCCGCCCCTCCCGCTCTTCCCCGACCTCGACCAGCATGCGTGGTACGCTCCCTACGTGGAGGCGGCCTTCGAGGCGGGCATCATCACCGGGTACCCCGACCGTTCCTTCCGCCCCACGGCCACCGTGCGTGCCGAGGAGGGCATCGTCATGCTTCAGCGTGCGTACGGGGAGGACACGCCCCGGCTTAACGCCGGCCCCGAAGAGGCTCCCTTTGGGGGCAAGGCTTGGTACGCCAATGCGGTGGCCAAGGCGTTCTCCCGCAATGTGGTTGCTTCGTCCGAGAAGCTTCGTCTGGGTTCGGCGCTCACGCGTGGGCAGTTCATCGACATGGCGTACCGTCAGGATGAGGTCACCACACGCAAGCTCACGGCCTTCACGGAACCGGTTTGGACGTCGCCCGCTTCCCCACGCGTTGCCGCCGTCCCCGCCCCGGCATCACCGGTGATCCGCCAGCCCTCCGTCGCCACCATCACCCCTCCTCCCGTCGCAGCCGTGGTCACCGTCCCGTCGCTTCCCCGCCCCCCCAACACGTCCGTGGCGCAGCCCGTGCCGCGGGCGGAAACCGTGTCGCTTTCGGCCAAGCCTTTCGCCATCACCATCCCCACGCTCGAGATCAACGACCTCTCCATCACGCACCCCGCCGACCCCACCACGCAGAAAGGCCTCCTCGCCGTGCTGGCGAACGGCGTGGGGCACCTCTTCAGTTATCCGGGCGGCGAGGGGAAGATCATGATCTACGGGCACTCCAGCGGATACTCCTGGGACGTCTCCAAGTTCACCAAAGCCTTCCGCCAGATCAACAAGCTCAACAAGGGCGACCGCGTGTACGTGACGCATCAAGGGGTGATGCACGTGTATGAGGTGACCTACAAGCATTCCGTCCCGGTGAACGATCTGCAGTACTTCTCCGGCCAGGGCGAAGAGCTCATTCTCTACACCTGCTGGCCGCCGGACAGCATCAAAGAGCGCTACCTGGTGCACGCGGTGCCGGTGAACAGCGTGGCGAAGAAGTGAAGGAGAGCGATAGGCAGGAGATAGACAGGTAAAGAAATCAGTGATATAATATGTATTAGACGAATGTCGCAAACAGATCACAAAAATCAGGCGTCGGGATCATCCTTCCTCCTGCAGCGTCCTCTGAGGTTCGTGGGCACCGCAACGAGCGATTGGCAGATGAACCCGTCGCATGACCAGAGCGAGTGGGGCGAGGAGGTCAAGCGCGCATTGCGCGGGGAGGAGACGGGGATCCAAGTGCCCGTGATGCGCGAAGAGCTGCCGTCCTCGTACCTCCACGAGCGGAAGATCCTGGATGCCGCGGCGGAGCTGGGGGGGAACGCCATCCGCATCTCCCTGGACTTTGCGGAACTCTGCCCCGAGCCGGGATTGTTCCTCCCGGACGTGATGGCGCGCTCCATCCGCACCATCGTCCGCTGCCGCATATTGGGGCTCACACCCATCGTCACGCTCCACCACTGGACGTACCCCAAGCGCTTCGCGGCGTACGACTCCCGCGGCGGCATGCGCCGCGGCGCTCTGGAGCACCCGGACATCGTGGCGCACTTCCGCTTCTACGTGCAGAACGTCGCCGCCTCCCTCTTCGACCGCGTCGCCATACGCGAAGCGCTGGCGGGGGAACCGGGCGTGGATACGGCGCTCTGGAGCGAACTGCCGCTCGTCACCCATTTCATCACCCTCAATGAACCCGTCTGCATGACGGTGACGCCCTACGTCGTGGGCGATTTTCCGCCCTACCGGCGTCACCGCTTCCTCAAGGCCTTGAAGCTGGAGGGGAAACTGAAGGCCATGCATCGCATCGCCTACGAGGCCCTCCACGAAGCCGCGCGCGCAGCGGGTTTCCCCGATGAGCGGACGGTGCACGTGGGGATGACCCACAACGTGGCGGGGTCCATGGTCCCCTTCCTCAATGACTTCGCGGGGTGGGGACTGGTGGAGCGGATGCAGTGGGGGGTGGCGAGCGATTTCGTCGGTCTCCAGTACTATTGCCGCAGCCGCTTGAACTTCCGCTTGCACTGGCCGTTCCTCACCCTTCGCGGCTTGAACCCGCACACGTGGAGCGATTTCCCCGATACGGAGGTCTACCCCCGGGGCTTGGAGGATATCCTCCGGCGCGCCTCCCATATGTTTCCGGGGATGCCACTGTGGATTTCCGAGTTCGGCTTCGCCGACCGCACCGACCGCAAGCGTCCGGCGTGGATCCTCGATTCCGTGGCATCCATCATCCGGGCGGCGAACGGGGACGTCCCCGTCACCGGCGCCCTGCTCTGGACGCTCACCGACAACTTCGAGTGGCAGTACGGCATGAAGATGCGGTTCGGGCTCTACGGCAAGGACGGCGGGCGTCTGCCCAGCGATGACGGATCCCACCTCTCGTCGCGCGAAGCGTGGTCCGCCTGCGGTTCCCACCTGCTCCATCCCACGGCGCAGTCCGCGGCGCACCTCGCGGAACTCTCCCTGCGCGCGCACGAGCAGCTGGAGGAGGAGTTCAGGAAAAATGAAGATCAATTCCCGTTCCCTTTCCCGTTGGGGAAGGCGGCCTGAGAGGCCCGCTCCCTGTCCGCGCTCGCAACGGAAGAAAGCCGTTCAGCAATAATCCCTCACCCATGTCTTCGCCAGGAGCGAGACGCCGGGCAGTTGTTCGATCTCGTCCTTCGTAAGGAACGCCGCTCCCGCGCCTTCGTGGACGACGAAATCACCCCATTGCATGGGTTGGAGCCCCTCGTAGAGATGGACGTTGATCTTTTGCCCGGAGCTCTCGTCGTCCCATACGCGTTCGACGATGAGGCGGAAGTCCCCGGGGGACAATTCTTTCTCCAGTTCCTCCTTCACTTCACGTATCACGGCTTGGGCAGGGGTTTCTTCGCCTTCCGCCATGCCGCCGAAGAAACTCCATCCGAGCGGCGACGTGGGCGCCGCACTGTCACGGAATTGGAGGAGGATCTTCCCTTCGGTAGTACGAAAAACGATGACGGAGAGCTGTTGCATTTTTCCATTGTATCACCCCCCTATCCTTCTCAGGATCTCCCTGTCGACGAATTCTCTCGCCCTCCCGTACTTGAGCCGTGAGAGCTGCTTGAAGGCTTCGCCCGCCTGCGCGTCCTTGGTGTAGGTGTGGTCCAGCCAAGGGCGGGGGATTTCGATGCTGAAGGGGCGCGAAGGCTGGCCCTCGATGCTCAGCTTCATGGCGCCCTTAAAGGCGTCCATGTTTACCAGGTCCTGCTCGCTGAACACCGGCGCCATTTCCTTGGCGCACACTTCCGCGTCCTGCGGGCCGATCTTGTAGAACATCATGGTGCCCACGTTGCCGAACACGGCGCCCTTGAGGCTCACGTTGCCGCTCAGCTTGCTGTCCTTTTCCAACTGGTCCAGGTACTGGTGCGCGAGGATAAGCCCCAGGCGGTACTTCCGTGCCTCGGAGAGGATGGATTCGATGGACGGCGTGACGAAGTTCTGGAACTCGTCGATGTAGAGGAAGAAATCCTTGCGGGCGGCGGAATCCTGCCGCTGCCGGCGCATGGCGGCCACTTGTATCTTGTTCACCACGATGAGGCCGAGGAGGGTGGAGTTGATGTCGCCGATGAGCCCCTTCGAGAGGTTCATGAGGAGGATCTTGCCGCTCTGCATCACGTCCGCGATGTCGAAGGCGCTCTTCGTCTGGCCCACGATGTTGCGGATCAACGTGTTCGTGGTGAACTGCCCGAACTTGGCGGCGAAGTAGGGGATCATCTCCTGCTTCTCGCGCTGGCCCGTGGCGGCCATTTGCTTGTCCCAGAACGATTTCACGATGGGATTCTTCACCCGCGACACCTTGAAGCGCTGCCATTCGTCGTCGGTGAAGAGCCGCACGAGGTCCGTGATCGCGCCACCCTCCTCCTCGTCTTCCATCAGCGTCAGGCAACCGTTGCGGAAGTAGTCCTGGATGCGCGGCCCGAAGATCTCTTCCCCGAACATTTTCACCATCATGTTCATGGCGTCCAGCGCGATGAGGTCCCTCTCCTCCGGCGTCCTTCCTTCCAGCAGGTTCAATCCCATGGGGCGTTCGGTGTCCGCCGGGTTGAAGTAGATCACGTCGTCCGCGCGGGAGCGGGGAATGTAGGGGAGCAGGTCCTCGATGAGCGAGCCGTGCGGGTCCACCACAGCCACGCCGCGTCCCGGCGTGTTGAAGTCCTGCCGCGCCATGAGCTGGATGACGGAGGATTTGCCGGTGCCCGTTTGGCCGATGATGTAGAAGTGGCGGAAGCGGTCCTCGTTCTTCATGTAGATCTTCCGGCGTTCGCCGCGGAAGTTATTCCAGCCGAGGAAGAGGCCCTCATTGGGGGCGTTCTTGGGGCCGGGAGCCATCTTGAAGTTCTGCCACTTGATGGTCTCCACTTTGTTGTACTTGATGTTCGGCAGGTGGAAAAAGCTGGCCAGTTCCGTGGTGCCCAGGAGCATCCGGTGGGCCGTAAGCGTGAACCAGGGCGTATGGCGGGGGCAGCGTCGGATGAACCGCTCCACCACCGCCTTGCGGTCCCGGAAGTGGGGGCGGCGGAAGCTGTTGCCCAGGACGGCGTTGAATTGGGAGAAGCCCGCAGCCACGTCGTCCAAGATCTGCTGGGCGCGGGGCGCCGTTTGCGCCGAGGCGATAATGCGGACGACGACGCGGTAGCCGGGATCCGACGCCTTGTCGTCGATCGCCTTGCTGTACTCCTCCACCATCTGCGAGACGCGTTCGCCCGTGGGGGTGTTCTCCTTGGCTTCGTCCTTCTCCCCTCCGGGGGTGAACAGGTCGACGACCGCCACGATCCACGTAAGGGGGTTCCACCAGTTGCGGGAGAGGCGCTTGGGGTTGATGAGCTTCTGCGCCTCGTCATGCAGCTTCCTCTGCCATCCCTGCGCCAGGGGACGGATGACAAACTGCACGGCTGCGCCCTCCTCCACTTTCAGTTTGGAGAACGCGTTCGTGATGTTGTTGAGCGGGTCGCTCTTCAGCTGCTGGTACGTCTTGAACACGGATGTCCAGGGTTTGCCGGGGAGGAGGATGTCCGCGGTGGCCACGGACTGTTCCGTGAAGATGTTATAGTCCTCCACAATGTCCACGATGGTATCCGGGTAGAAGGACGTGATCTGCTTCTCCACCAGGTGCGCGATCTTCCGCGGGCAGACGATGAAGAAGAGAATTTCCCCCGCCAGCGCCGCGTACTCCACCGAGAGGAAAGGCTGGCCTTTGTAGAAGCGGGAGAACCGGCTGGAACGGATGCCGTGCAGCGATTGGAAGAGGTGGTCCATCACCCCCAACACCTCGCGGAAGTCCTTGCCGGTGCTGAATTGCTCGGATTCCACTTCCTTGTCCTCTTTGCTCTCCTTCTTGGGGACGAGGAGCTGCATGAACACCAGTTCGTGTTCCCGCCTCCGGTCCGCAAAGAAGCGGAGCACGAAGAGCCCGATCCACACACCCAGGATCAGCGCGAGCAGTACGCCGAAGGCGACGAGAGAAGGGGTCACAGGACTATCGTACCATTATAGCAGGTTTGTAGCTCTTTTGAGAGGGGATTATTAAGACGATTCCGAGGATTCCGACGATTCCGAGGAAAGTCGGGAAGAAGCTCCAACTCTGCAAAAGTTCGTCGGAATCTTCGGCATCCTCGGGATCCTCGGCATCCTCGGGATCGGCATCCTTTTCCTTCGCCTTCCGCTCTCTCCCGCCCCGTCCTATCATCTCTCCCAAGATGCAGTGGTCGCGTATCCTCCGACGGCGGTCCATTCGCGCCATGTGGCGCGGCGCCACGCGCTACATGTTCGGCAAGCGCGGGCAGCGTCGCGTGGCAAGTTTTCGCATGTACTTCCGCCTGCGTACCATGGTGTCGCTCTTCTCGCGGCAGGCGGCCCAGGCCACTTCGCGCATGACGCGCGCGCGCCTGTGGGTGGACGGCGAGGTGTTTCCGCGCACCATCGTGCTCCTGCGGCGCGCTCACCACACCGTGATCATCCAGACCTTCATCTGGAAGGATGACACCATCGGACGGAAGATGGCGGAAGTGCTGTTGGAGGTGGCCGACCGCGGCGTGAAGGTGTTCATCAACAAGGAAGCGGTGGGGGACGTGTTCGAATTGGAACGCGATTTTCTTTCCACCAAGCGGCAACGTGAGGGCGTCTGGCATCGTTTCTGGAACCATCCGCACATCCGCATTTCGCACCAGACGCACAATGACCATTCCAAGGTGTTCATCATTGACGAACACACCATGCTCGTGACGGGCATGAACATCGCCGACGAGTACAACGAGCGGTGGCATGATTACATGGTGGAACTCAAGGGCGGGTTGGGGGTGGCACGCTACCTCGGCAACAGGGACCAGGCGCCCTCCGATGCCGTGCGCCTGGTGATGAATACGGAAAACCGCAAGGAGATGCGGAGAACAGTGATGTCCCTCGTGGCCTCCGCGCGGGAGAGCATCGTATTGGAGCAGTGCTACTTGAGCGATGCGAAGGTGGTGGGTGCGCTCGCCCAACGCAGCCGCGAAGGCATCCACGTCACGGTCATCCTGCCCGCGGAAGTGGACGTGCACCACCACAGCAATATGCAGAGCATGGGGCGGCTGCTCAACGAAGGATCGCCCCAGCACGTCCGTGTGTTCCTGTACCCCGGCATCATCCACGGCAAGGTGATGTTGGTGGACCGCGAGCGGGCGTTCGTGGGATCTACGAACATGATGGAGTCTTCCCTGGACGAAATGGGCGAGACGAACGTGCTCATCTCCGGCCGCTACAGCCGCGCAGTGGTGAGGCTGCGCGACGTCCTGCGTGCGGATATCCTCAAATGCCGACCCCTCCAAGGGCCGCCGGCGTTCCTCTGGCTGCGGAGGATCTTGGCGTGGATGAACTTGTAAAGAGGATGCCGAAGAGTCCGAGGATTCCGAAGAGTCCGAGGAACTGTCGTGGGGAGGTTGCGGAGTACATCGAAGACATTCCTCGGAATCGTCGGCAACCTCGGCATCACTTCTGTTGCTTCCTCTCCGCCAGCAACCGTTCCACCATCTCCAGCAACGACCGGATGGTCATGTCCTTCTTCACGAAGAAGTCATCGGCGCCCAGTTCCTTGCCGCGCTTGCGGTACTCTTCCAAGTCGAAGTTCGTGAGCATCACCACGGGGTATTTCCGCTGTTCCTTGGGGAAGCGCTCCAATACCTGGAAACCGTCCACTTTCGGCATACTGATGTCCAGAACGAGCAAGTCGGGATTCAGTTGGGAGAGGAGTTGTATGGCCTCTTCTCCGTCCGCCGCGGGGCGGACATCGTACCCTGCCATGGTGAATTTCTTGGTGTAGATGTTGCGGAGGAGCGTGTCATCTTCCGCGAACAGGATGGTTGCTTTTGCCATAAGTCAACTCTCAGTATACACGAATCCGGTGTCCTTCGCCAGTGCCTTTTTGGCGAGGAACCCCTAGAAAACGCCGTGCGCGGCGTTGCAATGGGAATATACCGCTCCATCTGCATGCCTTCCCGCCCTATCCGGCTCACCTTCCGGAGCCGCGGGGGGGGGCTTGGGTGCGAGCCCAAAACCCGAAACACTCCTGGAAGCAAAGCGTGATTTTTGCTATAATGAACAGAAAACATGAAACGCACATCAAGCGCTCTGGCCTTGGCCGTTGTCGGATTCCTCGTCGCGTCGGGTGCGCTCACCCTGGAAACCCGCAACACCCGCGCGTTCCTCACGGAAGCGGGGGCGACGTATTTGGCGCAGGTCACATCGTCCGTTTCCTCACAAGCATCCGGCAGCAGTACGGCGAAGACGATCGCCACATGCGGGAACGGGAGGTTGGACGCGGGAGAGCAGTGTGATACGGCGTCTTTCAACGGGACGAACAATTGCTCCACCACATGCCAGTACCTCACATGCGGTGACAGCATCATTTCCGCGCACCTGGGGGAACAGTGCGAACCCATCGTGCAGAAGGCGATGGTCTATGACATGCAAACGGGGCTGTGGCGCGAGGAGACACGCTACTCCGCACCCGCCTGCGGCATCTCCTGCACCACGCCGGTGTGCGATGAGGACGGCAGGTGCATCGGGGGCTGCAAGAAACGCATACTGCCTGCTTGTTCCTCCACATCCTCCTCTCCCAAATCCTCGTCATCCTCCACCGCCAAGGCGGCTTCGTCCACCAGCAGCTCCTCGCTGCACGCGGCGGCTTCTTCCGCCAAATCCTCTTCCGCCGCATCTTCCGCAAAAGCCTCTTCCGCGAGCTCCAAGAGCAGTGCGGCCTCTTCCGTCCCCCCGCCCCTCGCCACCATGTGCGGTAACGGTATCGTGGAGAAGGGCGAGCAGTGCGACGACGGCCAGAGGAATTCCGCCACCCGCCCGGATGCCTGCCGGTTGGATTGCCTCCTGCCCTTTTGCGGCGACGGCGTAAAGGACTACCGCACTGCGCAGCGGGAAGAGTGTGATGACGAGAACAACGCCAACGAAGACAACTGCACCAATGCCTGCAAGATCGCGAGGTGCGGCGACGGCGTTGTGCAGACGGGCAAGGAGCAGTGTGATGACGGGAACGTGGTGAACGACGATACCTGCAGCAACGACTGCCGTTTGCCTTCCTGCGGGGACGGTATCAAGCAGGACAGCGAGAGCTGCGACGACGGCAACGACAACGACGACGACGAGTGCACCATGGGTTGTACGCAACCGCGTTGCGGCGACGGCATCGTACAGAAGAGCCGCGGCGAAGATTGCGATAACGGGCCGCAGAATTCCAACGTGGCGGCCGACGCTTGCCGTCTCAACTGCGTGATGGCGTACTGCGGCGACGGCGTGCGGGATACGGATGAGATGCGCAACGAGGAATGCGACTACGGACCCGCGAATTCCGATACCCAGGCGAACGCCTGCAGGCGTTCATGCAAGGCTTCCCGCTGCGGGGACGGCGTGGTGGATGCGGGGGAAGGGTGCGATGACGGGAACACCGTCGATGGCGATTCCTGCACGGAAACCTGCCAGAGCCCCAAGTGCGGCGACGGCTTCGTGCAGCGGGAGACGGGGGAAGCATGCGACGACGGCAATATGAACGATGACGACGAATGCACCTCCAAGTGCCTGTTGCCGGCGTGCGGCGACGGGATCCTACAGAGGAGAAAAGCCGAGCAGTGCGACGATGCCAACACCGTTGCCGAGGACGACTGTACGAACAGGTGCATGGTGCCCTCCTGCGGCGACGGCATCGTGCAGCGCACCGAGCAGTGTGATCAGGGATACAATGTGAACTCGGACTTGCGGCCGGATACGTGCCGCTCCAATTGCACGCTGCCCCGCTGCGGCGACGGTATGACGGATGCGGGCGAGGAGTGCGACGGCACCAAGTACTGCACCAACACCTGCAAACAAATGACTTTCCTCGGCCTCAGCCCTGCCGCGCGGAATGTCCTGGCGGGCACCGCAGTGGCCGCGGCCGCCGCAGGCACGGTGGGGTACGTCTTCCGCAAGAGGCTGTTCGACGTCATCGCGAGCGTCGTACGCAGGAAGTCCCCTGCGACGCTGGAGGATATTCCCCTTTCGGATATCGAATATCCGGGGAGAAAGGGCTGATCAGATCACCACCCGCACGTAACTCTCCACGCGCGCGCCGTCGAGATACTTCTCCACGGTCATGTTCTGGTCCTTGACGAAGGGCTGTTTGATGAGAGCGTTCTCTTCCCGGAACTTCTTCTCCTTTCCCAGCATGATCTTGTCCAGGATGTTCTCGGGTTTCTTCTCGTTCTTCAGCTGCTCCTTCCAAATTTCCCGTTCCTTCTCCAGCGTCTCCTGCGGCACGTCGTCCGGATACACGTAGGCGGGATTCATGGCGGCGGCGTGCATGGCAACGTCCTTGGCGCGGCTCTCCGCCCCGCTCAGGTCTAGGCCGATGACCACGGCGATCTTGCGGTTGCTGTGCACGTAGCTCCCGATGGCGGGGGCGGTGATTTCCTGCATCTCCCCCAGGGTGATGTTCTCACCCAACTTCTGGACGAACTCCGGCATGCGCTTCTCGGCATCGGCCTTTGCGGCGTCCAGGTCCTTCTCCAGGAGGGTTTCGGCGATGCCCTGCCCGAACGAGAGGAAATCCGCGTTGCGCGCCACGAAGTCCGTTTCGCACTTGAGGGAGACGAGCGCGGCTTTCCCTTGGCCTTGCGCCACGAAAAGCGCGCCTTCGTTCTGCGTGCGGTCCGCCTTCTTCACGGCTTGGGCGATGCCGCGCTTACGGAGGATCTCAATGGCTTTCTCCTGGTCGCCCTTGGCCTCTTCCAGTGCTTCCTTGCAGGCCAGCATGGAGACGCCCGTGCGGGCGCGGAGTTCGGCGACGTCGGCTGCGGTGATGGGGGACATACGGTGGGGGGGTAGAGAGGGAGGGACGCTGCATGCCGCGTCCTTACAATAATGATACGTTAAGCCTGCTTCTCGCGCATCTCGGTGGCGAGGACGGCAGCGGGAGCCGCGGCCGCGGGGGCCCCTTTCGCAAGGAGTTCCGCCGACGCATCCATGGCCTGTTTCTTGGCGTGCGTCGCCTCCGCGAGTTCGGATTCCACGGCCTGCAGGAGGAGGGCGATGGATTTGACGGCGTCATCGTTGGCCGGGACGAGTGCGGCGAAATGGTCCGGATCGGCGTTGGAATCGCAGATGCCGAAGACGGGGATCTTCAGCTTGGCTGCTTCCAGCACGGCCACGCGGTCGCGCAGGGCGTCCAAGATGAACACGGCATCGGGGAGGCCCGCCATGCGGGAAACGCCGGCGAGCGCGTTATCCAACTTCGCCAGTTTTTTGCGGAGGGCGGTCTGCTCCTTCTTCGTGTACTTCTCCACCTCGCCCGTCTGGAAGGAGCGCTGGAGGTCCAGGTAGTACTTCAGGCGGCGCTTGATGGTGGGCCAGTTTGTGAGGAGTCCCGGGATCCACTTCTTGGTGACCATCGGTTGGTTGAGCACGGTCGCCAAGTGCTCGATGAAGGGGATGCTCTGTTGCTTGGTGGAAACGAACAGGATCGTTTTCCCCTCCACTTGGAGCTTCTTGAGTGCGTCGAGCATGCGCTGCAGGTGCAGGCGCGTCTTCTCCAGGTCGAAGATGTGGATGCCCTTCCGCGTGCCGTACAGGTACGGCTTCATCTTGGGATTCCATTTCTCTTTGCGGTGGCCGAAGTGGACGGCGCTCGCGAGCAATTCTTTCTCGGAAGGAATGGCCATGGGGGAGAGGGGAAAGGGGTGAGGGGGGGATTGAATGGAGATGAGAATATTCGGGATGAGGGAAGGGGAGCGGAGTGCTCCTGATCATGCACCGGTGATGGGGGATCCTTGGGGCTTGGCCTCGACGTCTTCTCGCGCGGATGTGGAGGGTTCCTCCGGAGAGGACAGGACCACGGCGATCGGTCGGGGTTGCACGGAGTTTATAGGGGAAAAGCGGTCATCACGCAATCCCATTTGGAGAAATCGGGGGAGTTCCATGGGGTGATGGAACGTCTTTCGTGGCTTCTGGATCAGGTTAAATCGAGGTGACGGAAAGGAAATCATCTCAGCTGTCTTCCCGTCTCCTTCCTGCGGTAGCATGATCGGCCCATGATGAAGAAGAAGGCATCATCGGCTAGACGATCGCGTAGCCAGCAATGGGCGACGAAGAAGGATATGAAGGGGCTTGAACGTAACATTGTAGATCTCACGAATGAGATTCAGCGCTCTGGGGAAGAGACAAGGAAATATTTTGAAGAAACAAAGAGGCATTTTGATGTTAAGACGGAACAGCTTCGCCACGATTACCTGGGTGCACACAAAGACGAGGTAGAAGTTCTCAAGGATGCACGGAAGGACCATGAACGGCGCATCGTGAGACTGGAGAAAATGAATTTCGTCTATTCTTGAATATGGTACTGCGATCACTGCCCAGAAAAGACAGATTGAAGAAAGTACCCTCTCATTGGATCGGTACTATGCGTACGGAACTTCGGTTGTCGAAAGGATTGCCGTGGCAGACAAGGATGCACTGGATGATGAAGGAACTGAAGTGGCAGTGGTGGTTGCGTTACATCATGCCGTTCAAGTTCAAATTGATTGCATGGGAATATCGGAAGAAACTTCTTGGTTGGAGTAACCTGTTGCATCACATATTCATTAAGCCCATATTCTCAAAGTTTCCAGTACCACGAGCTGAAGACTAAATAGAGACGTATAGACTTTGCTTCGCGGGGAGAGAAACTGCTCCTACTTCGATCGGATGGTTGAACTTTTAAATCCAACTACGACACAACATTCAACTTCATCATCAACTCCCCGATCGTGAGTCGCTCCTGCTTGAGGGAATCCCGGTCCCGAATCGTCACGGTGTCCTTCTCGCCCTGCTTCCCATCCTCCCCCAGCGTCCCGAAGTCCACCGTCACGGCGCGCGGCGTGCCGATTTCATCCTGCCTGCGGTAGCGCTTGCCGATGGAACCGGTGACGTCGAAATCGCAGACGAGGTCCGTTTCATGAGCAATTTTGTTATACAGTTCTTTTGCTTTACCGATCAGGTGTTCCTTCTTCGAAAGCGGAAGAATAGCCAGGTCGACGGGCGCGAGGCGCGGATCGAATTTCATCACGATCCTGGTATCGCCGTTGGGCAGCGTCTCCTCCGTGTACGCCTCAAGCAGGAACGTGAGCACGGAGCGGTCGCACCCGAAGCTGGGTTCGATGACGAAGGGGAGGAATTTCTTGGTGGCGTCATCCGGGTCGGTGTACTTGAGGTCCTGGCCGCTCGTTTTTTCGTGTTGCGAGAGGTCGTAATCGGAGCGGTTGGCGAGGCCGAAGAGTTCCCCCCAGCCCCAGGGGAAAGCGTACTCGATGTCGATGGTCCGCGAGCTGTAGAAGGCCATTTCTTCCTTGGTATGCTCGCGGATGCGCAGTCGCTCCTTGCCGATGCCGAGCCCCAGGTACCAGCCCCACACGGTGTCCTTCCACTCCTCGAACGCGGGCGCCTCCGTGCCCGGCTCCACGAAGTACTCGATCTCCATCTGCTCGAATTCGCGCGTACGGAACGTGAAGTTCCCCGGTGTGATCTCGTTGCGGAACGCCTTGCCGATTTGCGCTACCCCAAAAGGTAAACGCATCCTCATGGTATCCGTGATATTCCGGAAATTCACGAAGATCCCCTGGGCGGTTTCCGGCCGCAAGTACACGAGCGTAGCTTCGTCTTCCAGCACGCCCTGGTGCGTCTTGAACATCATGTTGAACTTCTTGGCGGGGGTCCACTGCACCTTGCCGCATGAGGGGCAGGGGATCTTCTCCTCCATCATTTTCGGCTGCACTTCCTCGAGCGTGAGGGACGTTGCCGCTTCCACGCCCAGCTTTTCCTCGATCAGCTTGTCGCCGCGGAACCGGCTCTTGCAGGCTTTGCAATCCACCATCGGGTCGTTGAAATTGCTCACGTGGCCGCTCGCTTCCCACACGTTCCGGTTCATGAGGATGGAAGCGTCCAACCCCACCATGTCCGGCCGCCTGTGGACGAACGCCTTCCACCATTCCCGCTTCACCCGGTTCTTGAGCTCCACTCCCAGGGGTCCGTAGTCCCACGTATTGGCTAAACCACCGTAGATCTCCGATCCGGGGAAGATAAAGCCCCTCCGCTTGCAGAGGGAAACGAGGGTGTCGAGGGAGGCAGTGGGCATGGCTCGGATCCTATCAGGAGAAGCCAAAAACCGCTACTAATCGCCATTTAGGGTACATTAAAAGGACTACTAAGAAATGTCAAATTATGCTATAATTATACAAAACACACCATGCATCTTCTGGAATTCCTCCGGCGGGCCGGCTCGATAGCGGAAGCTGTCTGGGGAACTGTTTCTCCGGTGTTTACCACATCGCTGGACGGTTCGAATGCGGGGAGCGGTATTTCGGCGTTGACGCTGGTGGGGATCTTCGTGGGATTCCTGATCCTGAGCGGATTCCTCACGCGTGTGTGGATCGGCATCGTCAACGTGTCGTTCATCGACGTGGAATCGCTGGCGAGCATAGAGAAGCGGCAGCCGTACCTTCCCTCCCTGCGTACGATCATCTTCGGCCTCGTGGGCACCGTATTGCTCGTCATGGTTTCCCTGCGCACGCTGGGCGCCATCGCGCCGTTCGCGGGGCCCGAGGGGAAGGTCCGTGCCATGCTGGTGCTGGGGGGCATGGCGGTGGTGCTGGGGATCGTGCTGTTCGTCCTCAAGGAAGGCAAGGAGTACGTGTTCGCCGTCATCTCCGGTACGCTCGTGAGCTTCATCCTCATCGCCTTCACGCGCGCGCTCCTGGAAACGGGCGACGCCCCGCAGGACCCTTTCATCATCACGCTCAGCGTCATCGCCATTGCGCTCGTGTGGAAATTCCTCTTCGGCCCGTGGGACGCCAACGTGAAGGCGACGGTGCTGGGGACGTTCCTGTTCTGGATCGCGTTCCACACGCTCTTCCAGGAAACGGCGGATGAGAGGCTGGCGCACGGGCTGGCCATCGGCATCGCGGCGATCCCGGCGGGGATCTGGTGCGCCCTCTTCCTCCGCTACCACCGGGAGCGGTTGAGCGTGGTCTTCCTCATGTTCTTCTCGGGTATGGTCTCCACGGCGCCCATCCTGTTCTACGACGCGCTGGTGAAGCGGGAGATGGAGCTGCAGTTCTTCGTGTTCCGCGTCATTCCCGAGAGCTTCAACGTGGCGGTGCACAGCGCCATCGCCGCGGCCAGCGAAGCCCCCCCGCTGCAGGCCATGCTCCTCTCGCTCTTCCTCACGTTCATCTTCGTGGGCGTGCTGGAGGAAGGCAGCAAGTACTGGGTCCTCCGCCGCAACGGCCAGATGTTCTTCTCCAGCATCGACGATGCCATGCAACTGGCCATCATGGTGGCCGTGGGCTTCGCGTTCGCCGAGAACATCACCACCACCGGCTACTTCTACACCTTCGTGAAGGAATTCCTCCAGCAGGCCGGCCAGCCCGATTGGGCGGGCTTCATGGGGAACATCGCGGGACGGTCCATCCTCACGAGCATGGTGCACATCGTTTCCACGGGCTTGCTGGGATACTTCTTCGGCGTCGCCCTCTTCCTGGATCCCAGCCTCAAAGCGGCGCATCAGACGGGACGCAAGTTCTGGACGGGTGACGGCAGCCACTATCTGGTGGGGATCCAGAAGCAATTCCACTTCCGCAGCGAGATGATCGCCACGGGCTTCGCGCTCGCGGTTGTGCTCCATGCCGTGAGCAATTTCCTCGTCACGCTGCCGGACGTGCTGCCGGGCAATCCGCGCACGTTCGGGGACCTGCTGCACTCCCCCCCGGGGTCGCCGCTCCACTACGTGGCGCTCCTGCTCCTCCCCTCCCTCTTCTACGTCGTGGGAGGCTTCTGGCTGCTCACCACCCTCTTCCTCAGCAAGCAGAACATGCAGGAACGGGGGCACGTGATTTCCACCGAAATGTTCGTGATGGAAGACTGAACCTCCCCGCCGCACCGATACCCGCCCATGGACACGCTCACCAACTTCCTTCTCCGGCCTCGCAACGCAACCCGCAACCACACGGCAGGTTTTTCCAGGTCATCCAATTGCATTCTGCAGGAGGTCCCCTCTACGATGCCCTCCATCCCACTCCCGTCCCCTCCCGCAGTCATGACGACTTCACGGCTTCCCCACACACGTTCTTTGCAGCGTACGCGCGTCTTCCGCCACGCCGTCACCATCCTCCTCCTCGTCACCCTGCTGGGAGGCGCCAATGTTTCGGGCGCCGCCGCCGCGGGCACGGTGCAGGAGACCGTGACGCGCGCGGATTTCCTCCGTGCGGCCATCAGCCAGCTGCGGTTGAAGTTGGAGAAGACGGGCGGAGAGGACAGCCGGACCTACCGGGGGGTGCAAGCGCAATTCCTGCCGTACGTGCGTACGGCCGAGAAGTACGGGGCCCTGCATGCGCTCACGGGATCGGGGGATGCCGTTGATTTCCGGCGCGCCATCACGCGCGGCGAGGCGCTGCAGGTGCTCACGGCGCTGGCGAAGGTGAATCCCAAGGAACCGCTCACCAAAACGTTCAGGGACGTGACGACCGACGATGAGAAGGAAGCCGCGGCCGTGGCGCTGGAGCGCAAGTGGATGCGCCCCATCCGCGCGACACTCTTCGGCTTCGACCGGTTCCTCACACGCGCGGAAGAGCGCGTTCTCCTCAAGAAAGCGATGGACAAGAAGGGCGTCAACGTTCTCTCCCCCGACAAGCAGACGATCCGGATCAACGTGGATGCCATTCGCCGGGAGCTGCCCAAGAAGGAGATCATGGAGACGGTGTGGGACCTGCTGGAGCAGCAGTACCTCTACAAGGACCGCATCAAGCCCGATGAGATGGGGTTCGAGAGCGTGGAGGGCATGGTGAACAGCCTGGACGACCCCTACACCGTGTTCTACCGCCCCAGCTCCGCGCAGGAGTTCCAGACGCAGCTGCGGGGCGAGGTGATCGGCATCGGGGCGCAAGTGGAGCAGAAAGCCGGCGTGCTCATCATCGTGGCGCCGCTCAAGGGGTCGCCCGCGGAGAAGGCGAACCTGCAGCCGGGTGACGAGATTCTCAGCGTCAACGGCGAATCGCTCGCGGGCCTCTCCTATGAGGACGGAGTGAACAAGGTGCGCGGTCCCAAGGGGACGGTGGCCAACCTGCACCTGCGCAGGAACGGCATGGAATTGGACGTGGCCGTCACGCGCGACGTGGTGAAGATCGAGGAGCTCACGACGGCATTCCAGGGCGATATCGCCGTGGTCACGCTGCACCAGTTCGGGCAGACCGCCGACCGGGAATTCCGCGACGCGATGAAGGAAGCGGCGGCCAAGAACCCCCGCGCCCTCATTCTGGACCTGCGCAACAACCCCGGCGGGCTCATGGACGCGGCGGGCAGGGTGGTGAGCGCGTTCGTCCCCCTCAAGACGGCGTACGTGCAGATCCATTCGTCGAACGAAGTGATCGAGGAGAAGACGCGCGAGGAGCCGATCTTCCCGGAAACCATGCGCATGGCGGTTCTGGTGAACAAGGGTTCCGCGAGCGCCGCGGAGATCGTGGCGGGAGCCCTGCAGGATTTGGGACGCGCCACCATCGTGGGGGAGCCGACCTTCGGCAAGGGGACGGTGCAGCAGCTCCTGGAATTCACGGACGGCTCCAGCCTGAAGATGACCATAGCCGAATGGAAGACGCCCAAGGGGAACAAAATCGACGGCGTGGGGGTGAAGCCGGATATCCAAGTGGTGGCGGACGCCAGCCGCGATGCTGCGCTCTCGCGTGCATTGGACCTTCTCCGCTGATTCTTCGCATCGGTTTTCTCTGTGTTCTTCCTACGGACGAAGGTAAACTGACAATGTGAAATGCAAAATTTGAAATGAGAAATGGTTTCCTTCCATTTTGCATTTATAATTTTGCATTTCCAATTTCCCATTTCCAATTTCTCATTGTCATGGAAATCCTCTCCCAATTCCTGGACATCTTCATCCACCTGGATGAGTACCTCGCCACCCTCATTGACCAGTACGGCACGCTCACGTACCTGCTCCTCTTCGTCATCATCTTCTGCGAGACGGGGCTGGTGGTGGCGCCATTCCTCCCCGGCGATTCCCTGCTCTTCGCGGCGGGGGCCTTTGCGGCGCGCGGGTCCTTCTCCGTCGCCGTGCTCCTCATCCTCCTCGCTGCCGCCGCCATCCTGGGCGATGCGACAAATTACGCCATCGGCGCGTACGTTGGGCCCAAGCTCTTCATGCGGAAGCTGCATTTGCTCAGGCAGGAGCACCTGGACCGCGCCCATGCGTTCTACGAGAAGTACGGCGGCAAGGCCATCGTGTTCGCGCGGTTTCTCCCCATCTTCCGCACCGTGGTTCCCTTCGTGGCGGGGATGGCGAACATGACATACCGGGACTTTGCCACGTACAACGTGGTCGGCGGCATCGCATGGGTCTCGCTCTTCACCCTGGCGGGGTTCCTCTTCGGCAACATCCCTGCGGTGGAGAAGAACTTCTCCCTCATGATTCTGGCGATCATCGTGGTGTCCTTCCTCCCTGCGGTGCTGGAGGTGACGAGGCAGTGGCTGGGCAAACGATCAGCGAAGAATGGGCAGCAATGAAAGGACAATGGTTTATGTGAGGAGGAAGCCGTTTATAAAGATTGACAATCATGTTAAAGATGATTGAATATATGAAGATGTTCCTTGAGAGCATCGGCAAGGATTTTGGTTTCATGAGGCAAGCATCCAGGACATTCCGCGTGCTTTGGATGCTTGTCTCATACCCAGGCAGCCCGAAGCCAGCGGTCACGCTGGTTCACTATACGCGAGTCCTCCAAATGCGGACGATTCAAATGGTACCTCTAGCTCCCGAAAGGAGTGTTGGTCATGTGTATCAGTCTCAAGCGGCTGGAGGAGGAAGCGTGGCCAATTTTGCTCCCGTCCTTCAGCTACGACGCCGTCGCCCTCCTCGGCTTCGGCGAGGGTGGCGGTGAACCGCTGCCAGAGCCCGCCCCGGGCGAGGTGGTGATCCGCGTCGGAGCATGGTCGCTCCTCGACCTTCGCGCGTGCGAAACCGTCGTGCGGCATAACCTCATGTGGGATGAGGACTGGTACAACGAGTACCCGTTCTCCCGCGAGAAGTTGAACCCCGGCGTCTACCGCGTGCGCATGCCGGTGCCGTACAGCAACTGCAAAGACTTCGCCGAGCAGAAGAAGCTCTTGCTCTCGGGCGAGGAAGTCGCACCGGTCGCACTGGCGGCTGCCGTGCTCCTCTGCCATCTCAAGCAGACAGGAAAGGATCTCCTTGGCTACGGCTGGGGACGCTGCGCAGAAGCACTCCGCGGTGGGCTCCGTGTCGAGCTTGCCGTCAGCAGGGGTCGCGTGCGCGTCTATCGTTGGGGTAGACGCGGCGGCGTCATCGTCCGGCTGGTTGCTGCCCGGAAGTCCTAAACCTTGTCCTTGGGAGTCATAGATTCCCGAGTAGAGAACCTCCATGCTGTCACCGGTATGGAGGTTCTTTTCTTATGCAGAAGCGATAAAGAGAGAGATTGACATACTCGTAAATAGAAATACTATGATAGTTGATGTTCCTTGAGAGCATCGGCAAGGATTTTGGATACATGAGGCAAGCATCCAGGACATTCCGCGTGCTTTGGATGCTTGTCTCATTACGAGATGGGCCGCGCCCGGCGTTCCGGGCTTCGGTTTCCGATTTTCAGAAAGGTTGGTGTGTCATGTCAAATCAAGACATGGTGCGTCAGGTCGAGGAGTTTGGGAGGGGTATTGGACTGATCCATGAGGTGATCGTGACGGGGCGCAAGGTGGGCGCCGGGCGTGCATTCTATGTAGCACTCGCGCACAATGAGAATCTCTTTCGCCGCGTCGTCGAGTTTGTCTCGCAAGACCCTCTTCTGGTGGATCAACAGGCTCTGTTAGACGCCGCCGCGAGAGGGGTTACGTTCGAGAACGGGGTCTTCCGCTTCTTCGATCCCGGTACGCCGCTTAACGTTCTGTCTTCCATGCCGGTGGTCCGTGAGAAGCATCTTGTGAACCCTCACAATTTGTTCAAGGGGTATGACTGGGCGAAGCGGGCGGATGCTCCGCAGGAGCGGACGTTCCGCGTGATCGAAGGTTCGTTCGGAGAGTCTTTCTTGAAAGGGGGAGAGCTCCTCCACTCCGACCAGGAACGCCCGTCCACACGCAGCGTAGTCGCCTTCCTGGTGATCAACGCTTTGGCGACGGGTGAGCGTGAGCGCCTCTTACCGGAATGCTACGTGTGCACCGCCGACATGTTCTCGGGCGGCTATTACGTCTGCGTTGGCTACTTCGATGTTGATGGGATCCAGATCGGCTACAGCTGGAATGGCCGTGGCAGGCCGGACGTCGCTCATGCCGCCTCCCGGAAGTCCTAACCTTGCCCTTGGGAGTCATAGATTCCCGAGTAGAGAACCTCCATGCTATCACTGGTATGGAGGTTCTTTTCTTATGCTGAAGCGATAAACAGAAAGATTGACATACTCATAAATAGAAATACAATGATAGTTGGTGTTCCTTGAGAACATCGGCAAGGATTTTGGATACATGAGGCAAGCACTGAGGACAGGATGCTGTCTTGAGCGCTTGCCTTACGCATCTGTTTGGCAGTCCGAACCGGCGGTATCCGGCTATTCTCTGTTTCCGATGAGGTGATGTATGAAGAGTCTCCGAAACATCGCGGAGAGGCAGTTGGACTTGGGGATCCGAAAATTGTGGCGAGCGGGGATCGACATTGAGTTATGGAATCACATGCTCAGCGCTGATGATGTGGCGATGGAGCGTCTCAGGGCGGCATGGCCGGGATTTATTCCCGGAATCGTCTACGGCGCCGAAGCAATGTCGAGGATATTGGGAATACCGATAAAGGCCAATGGGCCTGTTCCCAGGGCGAGGTACAGAAGCATCATCGTGTACTACGACGGATGGACGCTCAAGGATCTTCGCTGTTCCAAGGCGGGCCTGGAGAAGATGTGGCAGGAACACAACCACCAGGGCTGGTACGACACATTCGCCTGGAAGGCGGACCCAGGCTACTACGAGGTACTCCTACCGGTTCCGTATTCGAACAACAGGCCAACCGGAGAGGAGGTGGAGTACCTTCACCATACCTATCCTGGCTTCGAACCTGCGCCCGCGCCGGTAGCCGGTACCGCACTTCTTGCGGAATACGCGGAAACGGGGAAGGATCCTCTCTCCGGCAATATCATCCGGTGTGTCGAGCAGCTTGAGTCCGGGTTCCGCGTCGAACTGCACGTCGACAAAGGTAGCGTCCGCGTCGGCGGCTACTGGGATGGCGGCCGCTACTGCAATGTGTTCCTGGCCGCTTCCCGATTGATTCTACCTGCACTATCCTTGCCATCGGAAGTTCAAGGTTGAGATTTCTCAACGTTGAACCGACGGCGCAGCTCCAAAGAGTTGCGCCGTTTTCGTGCACAATGGAATAGTCGAAGTCGTCGGAATCTTCCCTGTACCAGTCGTCCCTTTGGGACTCCGGTACAGGGCAAGCGGAATCCTCTCACGGACGAAGAATCGGCATCATCTTCCCCATGGTGTAACATATCGCCGCGTTCCCCGTAGTACACGGCGGAACTGCAGATCCAGGAACGTTCCTCTCTATTCCCGGCGCCATGAGTACTCCCGCTACCGATCCTTCCCGCCCGCTCTCCGTTGCGGACGAGGCCGCGCTCATTCACACCTGCCAGCAGGGCGATTTGGAGGCGTTCGCGCCCCTCTACGACGCGTACGTCACGCCCATCTACCGCTACGTGCACTTTCGCACGTTCGACAAGCAGCTCGCGGAAGATGTGACAAGCCAGTCGTTCCTCAAGGCCATGGAGGGCATACGCACCTTCAATGCGCACAAGGGGAACTTCGGGGCCTGGCTCTACCGCATCGCCCGCAACACGCTCACGGACCACTTCCGCGCGCACAAGCCCACGGACGTCATCGACGAGACCTTCGACGTCCCTGCGGATGATGACACCGCCAAGGAAGCGTCCATTGATGTCTCGCTCGCGCACGTCCGCAAGGAACTCGACAAGCTGGACCCCCTCAAGCGCGACATCATCCTCATGCGCCTGTGGGACGGGCTCAGCTACCGCGAGATCGCGGAGATCACGGGCAAGACCGAGAACAACTGCAAGGTGATCTTCTGCAGGACTCTCGAGTCACTCCGTTCCCAACTCGGTCCCACGCTCCTGTTCCTGCTCCTCGCTTTCCCCATCTTTCATGTTTCGAAATAGCGAAGTAACGAAGTAACGAAGTAACGTTCCCTCCCCCTTTATGCTCTCCTCCATCTCCGACATTCTCGATGATCTCTACAGGATCGATCCGACCCTGCGCGAGCATGAAACGGAACTCATCCCCTTGCTCGAGAAACTGATCAAACACCGTCCCGACGTCAAACCGGATGAGACGTTCGTGAGGGAATTGCGCAGCCGACTCCTTGCCCTTGCGCGGGAGGATTCTCTCGCGGGCCAGAACACCCGCTCTCCATTCTTTTCCTTCTTCACCATGCAACGCACCACACCCATCCTCGCCGGCCTCGTGCTCGGCGCGCTCCTCGCCGCACCCGCGACGTACTACGTCCTTCGACCGGGAGCTCTTCCCCTCAATGAAAAAACGGGGAGCCCGCTCTTCAGTTACTCCATTACCAAGGAAGCCGCGCCCCAGGCGTTCGGCGATCTTCCCGCCATTGCATCCCCTTCGGCCGCCCAGGGACGGGGAGGAGGCGGCGGGGGAGACGCGGCCATGATCGCACCGGATGGCATCCTCCCCGCGTACACGCAGTACGAGTACGTGTACGAGGGCGAACTGCCTACGCTCCCGCAGGCGGTGGACGTGCTCCAGCGCGAGAGGCGCATAGCGGGTCCCGCCATCACCTCCCTTCTGAAGGGATTCAACATGGGGATGGTGGACCTGGGGAGTTTCCCCAATGCCGCCCTGGACAGCATGACGTTCTCCCAGGGAACGGACTTCGGGTACATGGTCAACCTCCTCTTGCGCGACGGGCAGATCGGCATTGCGCAGGATTGGGAACGCTGGCCGCACCCCGAGGCGGTGTGCAAGGATGAAGCCTGCTACAAGCGCTATCGCCCCACCATCGACGACGTCCCCTCCGACGACCGGCTCATCAGTACGGCCGCCGCGTTCCTTGCGGAGCATCAAGTGGACCTCTCCCATTACGGCGAGCCGGAGGTGGATATGAACTGGCGGCAAGAGTACGAGCGCGCCGCCGTGAAGAGCGATGCCTTCATCCCCGATTCCGTCCGCGTGCTCTACCCGCTCCTCGTGGAGGGCAAGCCCGTGTATGACATGGGAGGCACCAAGTCGGGCATTGGCGTGAGCGTGCACCTCAAGCACAACCGCGTCTCCGACGTCTGGGGCCTCCAGAACCAGACGTACAAGAGCTCCTCCTATGCAGGCGTGCAGGATGCGGAGTCGGTGAAGACGTACCTGAAGAACATGGAGAAGCTGCCGTACCGCGTCCTTGCGGAGCAGGGCACCCAGGAAGCCAAGATCACCACGGTGACACTGGGCGAGCCGCACATGGGGTACACGCTTGTGTACCAGCAGGATGGCGTGAGCAGCAGGGAACTGTTCGTCCCCGCGCTCATCTTCCCGGTCCTCAATCCCCCACAGGATTACTCTTTCTACCGTTCCTCCATCGCGGTGCCTCTGGCGAAGGATATAATAGATAAGCAGAAGGACGGGCCGTTGTTCATGCAGTGATGGAGCGGATGACAGGGGAGATTCCGAAGAGTCCGATGATTCCGACGCACTGTGTTGCTGGAGTGTCAGAGATTCTCCCTGACATTCCTCGGTATCGTCGGAGTCCTCGGACTCTTCTATTATCATCGCGATGCAACCGCATCCGCCCCCTTCGTCAGCAGATTCAGGGTGCGGTACAGCCACACGGCCGCGTCGGCGCGCGTGGAGGGGAGCCCGGGCATGAAGGTGGGTTCCAGGATCAGACCGTTGGCGGAGGCGGTCCTCACGGATGCCGCATACCACACGTCCTCCGCAACATCCGGCGGCAAGGTGGCCGTGGAATTCGTCGGCAGTTCAAGCGCCGCGACCAAGATCTTCATCGCTTCGGCGCGCGTGATCTGCGCATGCGGACGGAAACGAGCATCGTCGTATCCCTTCACCCATCCCAACTCCTTGGCGGCGCACACGGCGTCGGAGAACCACTGGCCTTCGCGCACGTCCGGAAAACACCCGGCTTCGTTCCTCGCTTCGCTCGGAACTTCGCCGAGGCTTCGAAAGAGGAGCGTGGTGAACTCCGCGCGGCTGAGCGCACGCAGAGGCTTGTAGGTACCGTCGGGGTACCCCTTCACCATGCCCTGTTCCGCCAGCGCCAGGATGGCCGTGTAGCCGTACCGTCCCGGCACCACGTCCGGGAAAGGGCTTGGGCTTGCGGCAGATGCACTGCTCCTCCCTCCCGCGGACGAGACGCTGCTCTGCATGCGCCCGTACGCTTCGCGGCGGATCTCCATCTCGTTCTCCCGGTAGGCGATGGCGCATTGGAGGCCGTTGCCGGTCCGCCAGTCGTTGGTGCACACGTTGTGGCCGGAGTAGTAGGGATACCGCCCGATTTCATCGCACTCGTACCCTTCGCCCACCGTCATGTCGAAGCGCTGCAGATAAAACGGCCGGCACTGCACTCCTTTCAGTTCTTCCATGCGCCGCTGCATGGCCGGCGTGAGGTCCGCGGCGGTGTAGGAATCGAAGAAGGCGCGGTCGTCCGTGATGTAGGTGAGGCCCAGCCGCCTGTTCATCTCCGCAACGCCGCCGTAGGAAGCGCCCCCGCGGTCATGGCATTGCTTGGGTCCGTTGACGAAGCCCGTGCAGAAGAACGTGCCGCAGTTGTAGCCCACCTCCTGAACTTCCCCTTCGCGCATGACGTAGAAGGGGTAGCAGCCGATGCCCTCATACTTCGTCCTGGCGGACGCTTCCCCCTCCGTCACCGAACCCATCTCGCTGAAGTACACCGTCGAAGCGCGGTCATACCCGAGCGCCTCCGCCACGTCGGCATCGAAGTCATGGAGGCGGAAATCGGTGATGGCGAGCGGAGCGGCCTTGGCGACGGCGGCGCTGAGGAGGAAGAGCGTCATGAAGGCGAGGACACCCAGGACCGAGAAAGGCGTGTTGCGGATGAGGGCGAGGGAGAGGATGTGCGCATCCCGGCGTCGGGAAGCGGCATGCGGGGCGGGGAACATACGAGGTGGGGGAAAGGGGGAGGGGATGGATGCGGGGGAGAGATCACATCATTGTTGCAGGATGACGGAGGTGTTCAGGCTGCCGGCATTGATGCGTGAGGTAACGTCCGCAGCGGCATCCGCAACGACGTCGGCCGTTTGCGGGGAACCTCCGGCGTCCGCGGCATTCTGCTCAATGGAGGTCAGGTTCTGCGTGAGGGCGTTCACGGTTGCGTTTACGACGGTGTCGGCGTTTGCCCCCACCGAGGCGCCGGGCGCCGCGGAGCCGGAACCCGTCTGCGCGCCGACCTGCAGCAGGGCGGCGTTGTTCTGCGAGAGGGCGTTGATGGCCTGCGAGGCGTCGGTGGCGGCGTGCGCGGAAGCGGCGGCGTTCTGGGTACAATTGCTGCCGCAGTTCTGGATGACGGTGACCGTGTTGTTGTTGGTGATATTCTGCACGGCGTTGACGACGGTGTTCGAAACGGCGTCGAAATCGATGTACGGACCGTACCATGCATAGTTGTTCTCCGTGGCCTGCACAATCTCATGGAGCGCGCCGGCGGGCGCCGCAGGCGTGCGTGGCATGCCGTCGCCCGAGGCGGGGTAGGACGGCGCAAGTACTTCCTGATTCACACCGGGCAACGCGGCATACGTCGGCTGAGGCGCGGGGTCCGAAGCAAAAACGTCCCAATCCCTGCCGAACTCGGTGGGAGGAAAAGCCCGGGCATCGCGGTCGGTCGTTTCCCCCGCTTGGGCCAGGAGCTGCGTCGAGGGGCGCAGGAGCGCTTGCGGCCTCTGTACGAGCAGTGCGAAGAGGGAAAGTTCCCAGGTACGGAGCGATGCCGGTCCCGCGTGGACGGACATGCCCAGGGGGGCCGCAGCCATGCCGGTGGTGATGGAGGAGGAGAGGAAGAGGAGTCCAAGGGTCATGGAGGCCGCAGCGCGCCGGAATCCCCGCATGGCACCCCTCCCGTTTCCGCCTGATGGAACAGTGAACATAAGAGAGAGAAGGAAGAAGGAAGTCGCCTGCGGAGACGATTGGCAGGGAAGGGTCCTTACACAATTTCGATTTGACCCTTGGCAAGGAAAATATCCTCCCCTAACATGGTTCGGCTGTTTCGCATTCCCACATCCGTATGCCAGGTAACGTTTCTCAGGTCATCGGTGCAGTCGTCGACTGCACGTTCCCCCAGGGAGAGACCCTCCCGCCCCTCTTCACGGCTCTCAAGACGGCGGTCGGGAAGGAAGTGCTGATCCTGGAGGTGCAGAACCACCTCGGAGGCGGCATGGTCCGCACCGTCGCCATGGGCGCCACGGACGGCCTGCAGCGCGGCACGCCAGTGGAGAACACCGGCGCCCCCATATCCGTGCCGGTCGGCAAGGAGACGCTGGGGCGCATGTTCAACGTCCTCGGCGAACCCATCGACGGCCTCCCCCCCGTGAAAGCAAAGAAGTATTACCCCATCCATCGCGATCCGCCCTCCTTCGTGGAGCAGTCCACGGAGACGGAAATCTTGGAGACGGGGATCAAGGTCATTGACCTCATCTGTCCCATCCTCAAGGGTGGGAAAGTGGGATTGTTCGGCGGGGCGGGCGTGGGCAAGACCGTGGTCGTCAAAGAGCTCATCCGCAACATCGCGGAGGAGCACAGCGGCCTTTCCGTGTTCGCCGGGGTGGGGGAGCGCTCGCGCGAGGGGAACGACCTCTACGGGGAAATGAAGGAGTCAGGCGTGCTGGAGAAGACGTCCCTCGTGTTCGGACAAATGAACGAGCCGCCGGGACCGCGCCTGCGCGTGGCGCTCGCCGGGCTCTCCATCGCCGAGTACTTCCGTGACGAGGAGCAGAAGGACGTCCTCCTCTTCATCGACAACATCTTCCGCTTCACGCAGGCGGGCTCGGAAGTCTCCGCCCTCCTCGGGCGCGTGCCCTCCGCCGTCGGCTACCAACCGACGCTCGCCACGGAAATGGGCCAGGTGCAGGAGCGCATCACTTCCACCAAGAAAGGCTCCATCACGTCCGTGCAGGCCATCTACGTCCCCGCGGACGACCTCACGGACCCGGCCCCCGCCACCACGTTCGGCCACTTGGACTCCACCATCGTGTTGACCCGCTCCCTCGCCGAACTCGGTATCTACCCCGCCGTGGATCCCCTGGATTCCACCTCCACCATCCTGGCGCCCGAGACCGTGGGGCAGGAGCACTACGATACGGCTCGCGCCGTCCAGCGCGTCCTCCAGCGTTACCGCGAACTGCAGGACATCATCGCGATCCTCGGCATGGAGGAGCTCTCGGAGGAAGACAAGCGCGCCGTGCACCGCGCGCGCAAAATCCAGCGCTTCCTCTCGCAGCCCTTCTTCGTCGCCGAGGTCTTTACGGGCTTCCCCGGCAAGTACGTGCCCATGAAGGAGACCGTCCGCTCGTTCAAGGCCATCCTCGACGGGGAGCTGGACGACGTGCCGGAGCAGGCCTTCTATATGAAGGGTGGCATTGATGAAGTGAAAGCGTAAGGCGTCCCCGTCGTATGGACGCGGCATGCCGCGTCCTGCCCATCCCACCATCACGATTATGCTTCGCTTCCAGCTCATTACACCGGACCGCGTCCTCTACGAGGGCGACGCCGAGTCCGTTTCGCTCCCCACACCCCAGGGCGAGATCACGGTGCTGCCGCACCACATCCCGCTCATTTCCATCGTGGTGCCCGGCACCGTCCTCGTGCGCGGAAAAGGGGAGGAGCACATCTTCGCGGTCACACGCGGCGTAGTGGAGATTGACGGCGCTTCCCTGCGCGTGCTGGCGGATACGGCGGACCGCGCGGATGAGCTGCAGGAAGAGGCGATCGAGCAGGCCAAGAAGGAAGCCGTGCGGCTGCAGAAGGAGAAGCGCGACGACGCGGAAGGGTTCGCGGAAGCCACGGCCATCATGGAGCGGGAGATTGCCAAGCTGGCGGCGCTGCGCAGGAAGAAGGCGCGGGGCAAGCAGCCGCGCATCGAGCAGTAGCGAAGCCGCTGATCACACTGAGGAGCGTCGCTCTGACAAGCGACGCATGTTCCTCCAATCTTCACGCAACGGAAAAAAAGGAGCAGGACATCCGTGTCCTGCCCCTGTCCACCTTCCCTCACACAGGGATGCTCATGCGCTTGGATTCCACCAATGCCTTGAACTCCGGTGACAAAATCAGGACAGAGCACTGGTCAAGAGGTGCGTTGTGATAGTGGAAGACAGACCACACTACTGCCAATCCGGTTTTGCCGAGCACGATCATGCGCGTCGCCGTGAAGAGTCCTCCGTTGTCATCCGGAATGGACTGTCGTGTCAATTCAATCCAATTTCCATCGGGGCTCTTGTGCGTACGTTGGCTCTTCCATGAATCTTCGATGATCTTGAGGGTGACGTCGGGGGGGCAAACGAAATCAATGATTTGTTCACCCTCCGGTTTCCTGATGATAAGCGTTCCAAGGACACGTTCTCTCGTTTCCGTGAACGAGAGATGGTGGGGCATCGATTCCCACGAAAGCTCGAGATGTTCCATCACAAATTCTCCACTGTGAGAGTAGGGAGGGGATCTGACCCCTCCGAGAAAAGAAGAAGGATCAGGTGGCTCCCTACGCGGGGGTGACAAAGATCGAAGAGAATAGAGTACACTGTTTCCATGCCCGATCAACCGCCGGAAACGCCGAGAATGAAGGAAGAACGCCTCCGCGACGCCCTTTGGCTCGCGGTGCGCCTGGTGTGGGACATGGGGTGGATCATCGCCATTCCGGCCGTCCTTTTGGGTTTCTTCGGGGCGTATGTGGATCGGTGGCTGGGGACCTCGCCAATTTTCATTCTCCTCGGCCTCGCCTTGGCGCTCGCCCTCTCCTTCCTCGGCGTGAAGAGGAAATTGAAGGAGATACTGGAGAAGAGGTTTTAAGGAAATGAGAAATTTGAAATGCCAAATGCGCAATGGGGAGGGATAGACCATATTTCGCATTTCCTATTTTGCATTTTGCATTACAATCGGCCTACTCATGGCATCCGTCGAAGCCCCCACACTGGCCTCCGAAACCATCGCTCACCTCGGGTCGTTCGAGATCCGCAATACGCTCATCATGGCGTGGCTGGCGATGGCGGTGCTGATCATCGTCGCATTGTTCACGCGCGCCACCAAGTACAAGGAGGTGCCCGGACGGTTCCAGAGCCTGATGGAGATGATCGTGGAGGGGTTCTTCAACTTCTGGGATTCCGTGGTGGGGGATAGGAAGCAGACGCGGCTGTTCTTCCCGCTCGTCACCACCATCTTCATCTTCCTCGCCACGGCCAACTGGATGGGCATCTTCCCGGGCGTGGGTTCCATCACTATCGAGGGCATGCACAACGGGCACCTGGTGGACATGCCCATCTTCCGCTCCATGAACGCGGACGTGAACATGACGCTCGCCGTGGCGCTCATCTCCGTCATTATGACCCAGGTGTTCGGCGTGGTGATGCTCGGCATCCTCCCGTACGCGGGCAAGTTCTTCGTGCCGCCGTGGAAGGACCCCATCGGCACGTTCATCGGCATCCTGGAGCTTCTGGCGGAAATCGCAAAAGTGATCTCCTTCTCCTTCCGTCTCTTCGGCAATATCTTCGCCGGGGAAGTGCTCCTCGTCGTCATCTCTTTCCTCATGCCCTACGTGGCGCCCATTCCGTTTTTGGGTTTGGAAATTTTCGTAGGGTTCATCCAAGCACTGGTCTTTTCCATGCTCACACTCGTCTTCCTCAAGATGGCCGTGACGGCGCACGGGGGACATGAGGAGCATGAGGGGCACGGCCACGGGGAGTTGGCGCCTGCGGCGGTAAAGGGATAAGGTGCGCGTTCCTGAGCAAATAATGTGCATAGGAGTGCCTTCTTAGACCCTTGCTTGCTTCTTGACATATCATTACACTCTTCCCGCTCAATTTTCCCCTACCTTTTCCCTATCATTCTATGGAACCCACAGAGGTCGCGCAGGTCGCGGCGCAAGCAGCAGGCGGTATGTTCTCCGACAAGAACTTCTTCGTCGCCATGACGATGGTGTTCGGATCCATGATGCCCGCCCTCGCGATCGGCTGGATCTCCAGCAAAGCGATGGAGGCCATCGGACGCAACCCGGAGGCCGCTTCCAAGATCCAGACGGCCCTGGTGCTCACGGTCGCCTTCGCGGAAGCGATCGCCATCTATTCGTTGGTGGTAGCACTGATCATTAAATTCGTCTGATCTCTCTGACGTGTTTTCGCGGCTAGGCCGCGCTCCGCGCCCCGATGGGGCGCAGCTACGTGCTAGATCATTCCTGACCCGCTTCTCATCATCCTTTCATGGAACTCCTTGAAAAATTAGGCATCAACTGGGGCTTGCTCATCGCGCAGGTGGTGAACTTCGCCATCGTCGCGGGTGTGCTCACGTACCTGGTGTACAAGCCGGTTCTCAATCTCATCGACCAGCGGAGTGAACGCATCCGCAAGGCCATGGAGGACGCGAAGAAGATCGAGGACCAGAAGAAGGAGATGGATGCGTTCCGCGTGGAGCAGATGAAGAAGATCGACGCGGAAGTGGGGGCGTTCTTCGAGCGTTCCAAGAAGGAAGCGGAGGAAATGCGCCAGCAGATCCTGGGCACCGCGCAGGAAGAGGCGAACCGCATCCTCCAGAAAGGCGAACAGCAACTCAAGGAGGAGCGCGCGCGCGTGCTGGGCGAAGTGCAGGGCAACGTGGCCGCCATCATCGTCCGCATGACGGAGAAGATCCTGGAACGCGAATGGTCGCCTGCGGACCAAAAGAAGCGCATCGCCGACCTCACCCAAGAACTTTCCACGGCTTTCCGATGAAGATCACAGCGGAAGACATCGCGCGTTGGCTCATCGAAACCTTCACGTCCCTCCCTCAAGCGCAACATGCCGAGGCGGCGGATGCCGCGCTCGACGCGCTGCGCAGCCACGGCCTCTCCCGGGAAGTGCGCACGTTCCCCCATACCGTCCGCCGCATGCTGGAGAAGCGGGGGATGGTGTTCGCGGAGATCGTCACGCCCGCCGAGGACGGCGGGGCGGGGCACATCGCCTCCGCCATCGAAGCCGCCATGAAGAAGAAGGTTTCCCTCACGCACAAGGCGGACCCCTCCCTCCTGGGCGGAGCGCTCCTGAGCATCGGTGACGAACGCTTCGATGCCTCGGTGCGCGGGTCCCTGAACCGTTTCCAACAATCCCTTTCCTCCACCATGTAACGGCGCATGTTGATCCGCCGCTCCGATTATCCCCCCACCCCTATGACGCTCAGCCAATCATTGATCAAGACGCTCGAGGAGCGCATCGGCGCCTACAAGAAGGACGTGGCGCACGAACACGTAGGCACCGTGGTGGAGGTGGGTGACGGGATCGCAAAGATCCACGGCCTCTCCCGCGTGGGGGCGGCGGAAATGCTGGACTTCGGCAATGGGGTGCTGGGAAGCGCTCTCAACCTGGAGGAGGACATCGTGGGAGCCATCGTCCTGGGGGACTTCAAGAAGATCAACGAAGGGGACACCGTCAAAGCCACGGGGCAGATCCTCTCCGTTCCGGTGGGCGACGAGCTCATCGGGCGTGTGGTGAACCCGCTCGGCGAACCCAAGGATGGCGGCCCGGCCTTCTCCCGTGCCCAGATGTACCCCGTGGAGAAGATAGCCCCCCGCGTCATAGAGCGGAAGGGGGTCAACACGCCGCTCCAGACCGGGCTCATGGCCATCGATTCCATGATCCCCATCGGCCGCGGCCAGCGCGAGCTGATCATCGGCGACCGCCAGACGGGGAAGACGGCCGTTGCCATCGACGCCATCATCAACCAGAAGTCCACGCAGAAGACCGACCGTCCCGTGATCTGCATCTACGTCGCCATCGGGCAGAAGGAATCCAAGGTGGCGAAGATCGTGGATACGCTCCGCAAGCACGGCGCCATGGAGTACACCATCGTGGTCACCGCCGGCGCCGCCGAACCCGCCTCGCTCTCCTACATCGCCCCCTTCGCCGGCACGGCGATGGGCGAGTACTTCCTGGACAAGGGGAAGGACGTGCTCTGCATCTACGACGACCTCAGCAAGCACGCTTGGGCCTACCGTCAAATTTCGCTGCTGCTGCGCCGTCCCCCGGGACGCGAGGCCTACCCCGGCGACGTGTTCTACCTCCACTCCCGCCTTTTGGAGCGCGCGGTGTGCTTGAGCGAGGAACGCGGCGGCGGAACGCTCACCTCCCTGCCCATCATCGAGACGCAGGCGGGCGACGTTTCCGCCTACATCCCCACCAATGTCATCTCCATTACGGACGGGCAGATCTACCTGGAGAGCGACCTCTTCTACAAGGGGATCCGCCCCGCACTCAACATCGGCATCTCCGTCTCCCGCGTGGGATCCGCCGCCCAGCGGAAGTCCATGAAGAAAGTGGCCGGCAAGCTCCGCCTGGACCTGGCGCAGTACCGCGAACTCTCGGCCTTCTCGCAGTTCGGCAGCGACCTGGACGCCGCAACCAAGGCGCAGCTGGACCGCGGCGCGCGCCTCACCGAGATCCTCAAGCAGAAGCAGTACGAGCCCGTACCCGTCGGCGAACAGGTCGCCGTCATCTACGCCGGCACGAACGGCTACTTGGACGAGATACCCGTGGACCAGGTGAAGAAGTTCCAGACGGAATTCCTCGCCTTCCTCGCCGCCCAGCACGCGAACGTCCTCGAGCAGCTCAGCAAGGAGATCACGCCCGATGCCGAGGAGACGCTGAAGAGGCTGCTGAGTTCTTTCAAGGAAGAGAAAGGATATTCTTCTACGAAGTAGTATTCAGTATTGCGTATTACGTATTACGTATGATGAGTGCCGAGTTGATACGAAATACGTAATACATCATACGAAATACGACACAAGTTCTCCCTTCATCCCACATGGCCCGCAGCCTCCGCGACCTCCGGCGCAAGATGACCGCCATCCGCTCCACGCGGCAGGTGACCAAGGCCATGGAATTGGTCTCGGCATCCAAGATGCGCCGCGCCGTGGGGGCCGCGCACATGCTGCGCCAGTATGCAGTGACGTCCTGGCGCATTCTCCAACGCATCGCCGTCGCGAGCCCGGGCATGCATCCCTTCCTGGAGGAACGTCCCGTCTCAAACGTCCTCGCCATCCTCTTCTCCTCCGACCGCGGCCTTTCGGGCAGCCTTAACGCGCAGCTCTTCCGCGCAGTCGGCGCCTACTTGGACGGCTTGAAGTCAGTCAGCGGCTTCTCCAAGGTGGATTTCGTGGTCACGGGAAGGCGGGGTCACCAGTTCCTCACCCGCGCGGGGCAGAACGTGATCGCAGCGTTCCCCGCGCTCAGCAACCACCCCACGTTCAAGGACGTGCTGCCCATCGCACGCATGGCCACGGAGGGTTTCCTCAACGGCACGTATGACCACGTGGTCCTCCTCTATCCCGATTTTGTTTCGCCCCTGGTGCAGGACCCCACGGTCAAACTCCTCCTGCCCTTCACGCAGACCGCGCTCAAGGACATGATCGATTCCCTGGGGATGCGCCACCGCGGGAAAGCCGCGACGGAAGAATTGAACGGCATTGCGGAATACAAGTTCGAGCCTTCCCGGGAGGAAGTGTTGCGCACCATTTTGCCGCAGCTCACCGAGATGCAGGTGTACCAGGGGGTGCTGGAAGCCGCCGCCTCGGAGCACTCCGCGCGCATGGTCGCCATGCGCAGCGCCACCGATAACGCCACCTCGATCCTCGACGACCTCACGCTGACGTACAACCAGACGCGGCAGGAGAAAATCACTGCTGAACTCTCCGAACTCAGCGCGGCGAAGGCGGCGTTGGACTAAAAATCCCCTTCACGCGCAACGGCGGAAGGGGAGGGGATCAGGACGCTCATGACCATTCGGGGTCACATGTCAGCGACACCAGTGCCTTCTCCACACATGGATAGGTAAGGAAGAGTACATTCAATCGCATGATTCTGAAGACCTCGGTGAGGGCAGGGTTGACAGCGCAGAAGCGGATCGTGCTGCCCAAGTTCTTCATGTGCGATGTGAAGCGGATGAGCTTGCCAATGGCGGCGGAGGCGAAGGTGCTGACCCTTTCGAAGTTGACGATGACGCTGTAGTCGGTGGGGATTGGCAATCGAGCCAGCTCTTCCCCCAACATCTTGATCCATTCCTCTTCGATACAGTATTGCTTCGTGAAGGTGATGATAATGGTGGCTCCTTCCGTCTGCACCGCGATACAGCGAAAACCATTCAAATCGTCTGTTGTGGACATACCTGCCTCCTTCAAAAATGACAAGAAACGAAAATCCTGAACCGAAGATAATATTATACTAAATTTTGTTATTGTCAAATTCTTGAATGCACTCCAGTACAACGCAATTCCCAAGAAAAGACTCGTTGATAAAATCCCCTTAGCCAGTGCGAAGGGGATGGGGTACAGGAGGTCTTGTCCGTTACAGAGAGGCGAAGGCGTCTGCCTCCGTCTCAACGATGGAGAACAGCTGGTCCAAACGAGTGGTGAAGAACACTTCTCTGATGTTCGGAGGCAAACTGCACATCCGCAATCGCCCCTTCCTCTTCTTTACGGCACGCTCCAAGAGTATGCATTTGTTGAGTACTGCACTGGAAGCGAAATTCACTTCCTTCCACTGGAGGATGACGTGCGTGTTCTCTTGCAGAAGAGGGGGCGTTCCATCATCGGACGGTGCGACGAGTGCCATGCATTCCTGGCCTAGTTCCTTGATACTCGTCGGGTTAAGGATATTGCGATCCAGCAAGGTGACGACGGCAACATTGCCTCTTACTTCCACGCTAATGTGCTTTCGTTCTTGAGTCATGACGAATCTCCCTATGGTTAAGTGAAAGAACGACCTCCTGAACGAAAGTACTTTGATACAACGGATAGGGAAGTCAATGCTTGGAACAGCACGTATGGAAAAGACACAGTGTGGTGCGCAAAAGTCCGCATCGTTCCGCAGGAACACACATCACATGTTGCTGTAGAATTGCTTCTTCTTGTTCTCCGAGCGGAACTGCTCGCGCTTAAGGGCGCGGATGCGCTGGAGGCGGCGCGTGAGGGGCTTTTTGTAGTGGGAGCGCTCGCGCATCTTCTTGAGCAGGCCGGACTTCTGCACCTGCTTCTTGAACCGCTGCTGGAGCCGGTCACCCGATTCGTCGCCGTGCTTGATTGCGAAAATTGCCATCGGGGAGAGAGTAATGGACAACAGTTCCAGAATCAAGAGAAGACCGCTTCGTATCGTGTATTTCGCAGCACGTATTACGTATGGCAGTGATAGCGGCGCATACGCACTACGTAATACGTTATACGAAATACGAACAAATAAATAGTACAAAGAACATCCCATTCATTCCATGCAAAGCATCCGTTGCAGGGGCATCAAAATACGGATAAACTCCACTCTGATATGGCTAAGAATCAGTACACAGCTGAGCAAATAATCGTGCTCGAAGGTTTGGAACCCGTGCGGAAGCGTCCGGGGATGTACATCGGTTCCACGGACCAGCGCGGCCTCCACCATTTGGTCTATGAGATCGTGGACAACTCCATTGATGAAGCCATGGGGGGGCATGCCACGCAGATCAACGTGACCCTCAACGACGATGGTTCCGTGGCGGTGGAAGACAACGGCCGCGGCATCCCCGTGGACATCCATCCCGTCACCAAGCGCCCCGCGCTGGAAGTGGTGCTCACCACGCTGCACGCCGGAGGGAAGTTCGGAGGGGACGAAAGCGGATACAAGGTCTCCGGCGGGCTCCACGGCGTGGGGTCCTCCGTCGTCAACGCGCTGAGCGTCAAACTGCGGGCGGAGGTATTCCTCGACGGGTACACGTACATGCAGGAGTACAAGCGCGGCAAGCCGACGATGGATGTGAAGAAAGGCGCCAAGACCGCCAAGCACGGCACGCTCATTACGTTCTGGCCGGACAAGGAGATCTTCGATATCACGGAATGGAACCTGGACATCATCCTCACGCGCCTGCGCCAGCAGGCGTACCTCACGCGCGGGATCACCATCTCGGTGCTCGACGCGCGCAAGAAGCGGCCCGCGGAGGACGAGCAGTATCCGCGACTCTACCGCTTCCACTTCGAGGGCGGGATTTCGGCCTACGTGAAACACTTGAACGATTCCAAGGACGTCATCGGCGAGCCCATCTGGTTCGAGAAGGACACACCCGACGGGTTCGTGGAAGTGGCGCTGCAGTACTCGCAATCCTTTCAGGAGCACGTGGTGAGCTTCGCCAACAACATCCACACCGTGGAAGGCGGGCATCACCTAACGGGCTTCAAGGCGGCGCTCACGCGCACCATCAACGCCTACGCGCGCAGCTTCCAGATCCTCAAGGAGAAGGACGAGAACCTCTCGGCGGACGACGTGCGCGAGGGGCTCACGGGCGTCATCAGCGTGCGCCTGCGGGAGCCGCAGTTTGAAGGGCAGACCAAGGGCAAGCTGGGGAACGCGGAAATGAAGACGGCGGTGGAGACGGTGGTGAACGAGAAGCTCAGCCAGTACCTGGAGGAACATCCCTCCGAGGCCAAGGACATCATCGCCAAGTGCCTGCTGGCCGCCCGCGCCCGCATGGCCGCCCGCGCCGCCAGGGACAGCGTGATCCGCAAGGGCGCCCTGGACGGCATGACGCTCCCCGGGAAGCTGGCGGACTGCTCCAATAAGGACCCCAGCCAGTGCGAGCTGTACATCGTGGAGGGTGATTCCGCCGGCGGCTCCGCCAAGCAAGGCCGCAACCGCGAGTTCCAGGCCATCCTTCCGCTCCGCGGCAAGATCCTCAACGTGGAGCAGGCGCGCCTGGACAAGATGCTCGCCAATAACGAGATCAAGGCGCTCATCATCGCGCTGGGCATCGGCGTGGGCGAGGTGAAGGAAATGTCCAAGCTCCGCTACCACCGCGTGGTGATCATGACCGACGCCGACGTGGACGGCGCGCACATTCGGACGCTGCTCCTCACGCTCTTCTTCCGCTACTTCCCGGAACTCCTGGAAGGCGGGTACCTGTACATCGCCCAGCCGCCCCTCTACAAGATGCAGAAGGAAAAGGAGGTGCTCTACGCGTACACGGACAAGGAGAAGGCCGCCATCCTCAAGGGGTGGGGCATCAACGAACAAGAGGTGCAGGAATCGGAGGAGAAGGCGGAAGCGACGGAGGAAACGGAAGAAGCGGAGGAGGGTACGAAAGAGAAGAAAGGGAAGACGGAGGTGAAGCGTAAGCCCCGCGTGAATATCCAGCGTTACAAAGGTCTGGGGGAGATGAACCCCGAGCAGTTGTGGGAGACCACCATGGACCCTGACCGCCGCATGATGCTCCAGGTGACGATGGATGATGCAGAGAAGGCCGATGCCACATTCACGACGCTCATGGGGTCGGAAGTCGCCCCCCGCCGCAAGTTCATCCAGACGCACGCCAAGGGTGTGAAGAATCTTGATATCTGAGGTTGAGGCGACCTTTATTATCTTGAGAAAGGATTCCGACGTTACCGAGGATTCCGAAGAACAAAAGAACAAAGGAACGTGTATCTTCCGCATGACAATCATCGGACTCTTCGGAATCATCGGAATCCTCTATACTCCCCCTGCATGAAACAGTTCCTCTTCGTCCTGTTCATTCTCATCTGGGCGGCCGTCGTCCTCCTCTTCGGCAAGCGGTTCTTCCGCGCGCTGCGGGCGAGGAAGTGGGGGGATATCATCCTCTACGGCATCGTGCTCTCCTTCCTCATCACGTTCGTGGAGTGGTTCGTCTACTACGCCTACGCCCTCGCGAACCCGCAGGTTTTCCTGTGAGCCTTGGATGATCACCGCCGTGCCGCTATCCTCTCCCCATGCACACGCCGTGGGCGTTCATCGTCGCGGGGGAGAGCGCCATAGCCCTGGCGATCATCGCTGCGGCCTTATCCCTCCGCTTCCGTTTCCACAGGAAGATCATCATCACCCTCTGCGCGATGCTCTTCATCGCCGGGGCGGCGACGGTCTTGCGGTGTCCTTTGTGCGTGGATTGCGGAGGCAAAACTTCACAAGGAAGTCCGTGGAGCGGTATCTGCTGCGTACAATCCTGGCGATCCGCAAAGAACATCCTCTGGTGGGACCTGATCACGGAACCGGGGGAGTGGAAATGATGACATACCGGAGTGTATATGAGGTGTCTCTCAGGGATGATACCGACGTTGCCGAAGACTCCGAGGATTCCGAGGAATGTCATGGAAATACACTCGTGTGAAGAGAACAAACTTCTTCGGAATCTTCGGAATCGTCGGACTCCCTTCTTGCATCAGGGCAAGCTTCGGTATTCTCAGTCTTCATCAACGTCCCCCATCTGGTCCTTGAGGACGTATGTGTCCAGGTTCGTCTCGCCCAGGAGCTTGGTCACCTGCGGGATCGCCTGGCCGTACTTGATCTGCTTCTGCTTCCCGGCCTTCATGTCGCGCAGAATGATGGTGCCTTCCTTCACTTCCATCTTGCCCAGGAGCAAGGTGTAGCGCGCCTCGAACTTATCGGCCAATCGCATCTGGCTCTTGAGGCTGGCTTCGCCGAGCGCACCGATGGTGTGGACGCCGAGTTCACGCAGTTCGGAGATGAGGGTAAGGCACTGCTTCTTGGCTTCCGGCCCCAGCTGTGCCACGAACACGTCCACGTGGTCCTTGTGCGGCACCTGCACGCCGGCTTCCTTCATATGCCAGATCATGCGTTCCAAGCCGCCCGCGAACCCCACGCCGGGAGTGGGCTTTCCCCCCAAGAGCTCAATGAGGCCGTCGTAACGCCCTCCGCCGCCCACGGCGTTCTGTGCGCCGGTGGATTGGTCCCAGAATTCGAAGACCGTCTGGGTGTAGTAATCCAACCCGCGCACGAGCTTGGGGTTCTCCACGTACCGCACGCCGAACGCGTCCAGGTATTCCTTGAGCGTCGCGTGGTACTGCTTGCTCTCTTCGCTCAAGTAGAAATCAAGCGTCGGCGCAGCCTTGAGGAGGATCTGCGTGTCCTCGTTCTTGGAGTCCAAGATCCGCAGCGGGTTTGTCGCCAAACGCCCGCGGTCTTCCTCCGGAAGCCGGTGTTCCTTGCCTGTGAAGAAATCCCTGAGGCCTTCCACATACGCCTTGCGGTTCTCCGGCGTGCCGATGTTGTTGAGTTGGAGGGTGAGGCGGTCCAGGATCTTCACGTCCTCCAGGATGTTGGTGACCACGTGGATCAGCTGCGCATCCAAGCTGGGATCCTTGAGCCCGATGATCTCCAAGTCGAACTGATGGAACTGGCGGTAGCGTCCTTTCTGCGGACGGTCGTAGCGGAAGCACTGCCCGATGGCGTAGAGTTCCACGGGCTGCGGGAGCTGTTGCATGCCGTGCTCTACGTAGGAGCGGCAGATGCCCGCGGTGAATTCCGGACGCAAGGCGAGGTCTGAGGGTTCGCTCCCGTCCTTCTTGCTGCCCGCAACGAGGAAGAGCTCCTTCTCCACGATATCGGTGTGCTCCCCGATGCCACGCTCAAACACCCCGCGGTACTCGTACATGGGCGTATCAATGCGCTTGTACCCCGCCTGGCGGCAGCGGTGGCGCACGGCCTTCTTGATGTAGGTCATGTACTGGTGGTCCTCGGGGAGGACGTCGTGCGTGCCCTTGGGTGTGCGGAACAGGGGTTCAGCCATAAGAACCTCGCATGAGGCTCCAGGGACGGTACCAGGAGGAAGCTCTTTTGACAAGGCAGGGGATGGGGGTTTGGGGGTTTCTGAAGCTATAAGGTGTATTCCCATCCGGGTTGCCATGCCTTGGTATGCCGCCAATCCTCAGCGATCGCTTGCTGCCAGGTCTTTCCCTTCACCAGCGCATCAAGAGCAAGCTGGGGAGCCTGATGGGCGACGATGGCCACTTGTTTCCCGTTGTATTCCTGTTGGAGGAAACGGAGAAAGTCTGCCATTCTCCTCTCCACATCCCGGTAGCTTTCGCCCTGCGGGAAGGGCGTTTCCACAAAGGAAGACAACGTTCCCTTGAAGGAATCTGAGCGTTGATTGGTATAGAGACCGTAGTTCACTTCTCGCAGGCGCATATCTGGAATAATGGGATATCTTTCTCCGAATGCGAGGCTCACCGTATCTACCGCTCTTTGGAGATCGGAACAGAAGACAGCGTCGAAGCGTTTGTGGCGGACAAGTGTACCGAGTTCCTTGGCTTGCCGTATGCCACGTTCGGAGAGAACGCCTGGATTCCAACCGGTAGCCACACCCCGTTCATTGTCGGTGGTAGTTCCGTGCACGAAGTACGTGATGTGGACAGGCATAGGACGAGCAGCTGTAGGGTACAGGAAAGCGGAGCGCGGATCATGACACTCATTGCCAATACATGGGGCGAGCGATGGGTTTGCCTGCCCACCGTAGTCCCGAGCAAAGCCGAGGGACGAAGGTGGGAACCCACGACCTTCAGCCTCCGCTCGTTGCGACGAGCTACGGTTGACAGGCCAAGGCCACAACCTGGCGCTCCACATTCAAAGTACACATGGGGCGAGCGATGGGTCTTGAACCCACGACCTCCAGGGCCACAACCTGGCGCTCTAACCAACTGAGCTACGCCCGCCACGTGCAGAGGAATAGTACGTGGAAACACAATGTATTACCAGTCGTTCAAGCCGCAGAATGCGGGTCGTCTGGCTTCTGCGAATCGGGTTTCAGCCCTTCCGCTTCCACCATGAAGATCACCTTGTCGTCACCTGCCGCGGGTTGTTCCTCCTTTGGTGTCGGTTGAGCCGCCGGAGCCGGTGGGGGCGGGGGGATGGAAGGAGGAGGGACATCTGGCGGCGGAGGAAGGGGTTGCGCGGGCGACGGTGGAGGGGTCTCCTTCGTCTGCGGAGGAGAGTGCGGGGCGGGAGGAACCTGCGGTGTTGCCGGAGCCTGCGTCGGCGATGGCTGACCGCTGACCGCCCTGTCCACCGTGGTCCCGATTTGCGGGACGGAGGAGGATGATCCCTGATCGCCGGGTTGCTTCCTCTTTTTCAGGTTATCCCTGTACCTCTTCCTCTTGGATCTCTTCTTCTCCCGTTCACGCTCCAGCCTGTCCTTTTCCTCAAGCGTGAGCTCGCGTGAAGGTGCGGCTGGCGCGGGAGTTAGAGGAAGCGAAGGTGTTACGGGAGCCGATACCGGTGATGGTGCGGCAGGCGGCGGAACCGGAAGAAATGCGGGTGTGCTCACCGGCGGCGGCGGTGCAACCGGAGGGACGGGCTTCTGAAGTGTTGGAAGCGTAGGTGGAGGTGCCGCGGGGGCAGTCTTCTGCGGAGGCGAGACGGCGGGGATCGGCGTCACCGGAGGGGACGGGGACGGTTGTGCCGGAGCTGCTGCTGGCGAAAACGGCGGAGGTTCCTTCACTTCTGGCGTGGGAGGGGGAGCGGCTACCGGTGCGGATGCCGCGGCTTGCTTCTCAATTCCTTTCTTGAGCCACGCCGGTGCATTGTCTACATCAATGGATGGAGGGGGCGGTGCGGGCGGTGGCGGGGGAGCGGGAGCGGGCGCTTTCGGTTCCACAACGGGAGTCGGGGTTTTCTTCATGATCTCCAACACGGGTGCGGGCGGAAGAGGGGAAGGTTCTGCCTTCTGCGCCGGAGGCTCCGGCACTTTTTCCGCAATGTCCGGACGCCGGATCGCCATGGGGGGCGCCACATCAATCACATGCGGGGGCTGCTCCGGCTTGGTGAGCTTCGTTTCCATGTTTTCAAGCCTCTTCTGCAAGCCGCCGCCTTCCCGTTGCAGCAGCTTGCCCACCGCCCACACGCCCGTCCCTCCCACCACGACCGCGCCCAGGAAGATCAATGCGATGCGGAGGAGGAGGGAGAACATGGAATTGCCCTGCATCGCGGGAGGCGACACCTCGGGAACGGAGGAAGCGGAGGACGCTTGTGACGAAGGGTTCTCCGTCGGGACGAACGCGGAAACCGGGAGGGAGCGGGTGGTTTCGAAGAGATTCTGTCCGCTGCGGAGGTCCACGAGACGCACGTGCACGTCATAGGTGCCGCTCTGTGCGTAGGTGTGCGTGGGTGATGCCAACAGACTTTCCGTTCCGTCACCGAATGACCAGAAGTACAGCACGGGGATGGAGAGGTCCCGCACTTGCGGCAGGGAGAACTGCAGCGTGCCGCCGCTCGCGGTGGTGACCACAATGGCGCTGTCCCGCGGGACATCGGGGGAAACGGGAACGTCCTCCGCGCTCCGAACGATGCGGATGGCCTGTTCGACGGTGGTGGTGTCATTACGCAACGCACTGATGTGCAATTCACGTTCCGCACGCGGCGAAGAGAGCCAGAGGAACAGCGGTACGCGGGCGCTGCGGAAGAACGTTTCCGACGCATCGTCATCGTCACGCGCATTCCCGTTCCCATCACGGTCCACCGCCACATCGATATCCAGGATGAGGCGCGCGATGTCGTGCTGAGGAGGGATCAGTTGCAGGAATTGGCGGTTGGCGGGCAGGCTTACGGACCCCGAGAGGAGAGGAGGGGAGGTGCTCACCGGCGGACCTTCCGCGGCGGCGGAAGACGGAGCGCCTTCCCCTGAAGGACGGTCGCGGACATCGATGAGCAGGATGCGCTGGGCGACGGGTGTGCCGTCCGCGGAGGCGGCTGTGGCATCCAGCCTGTATGTCCCGGCATCCGTCAGGCGGGTGCGGAAGAGCGGGAGATGCACCGCCTGGATGAACGTGCCGTCCTTCTCCAGGATCCAAGTGAATTGCGCGTCCGCCGCGTCGTTCGTGCCGAGTATTTCCAGGACGTCTCCCGCGAGGAGGCTCACGTGTTCCTCTTGCGGCGGCACCGGAACGGATTCTTGCGCACCTACCGCCGACACGAACGTGCAAAGCAGTGTGCCCAAGACGGCCGTGAGGAAGGCCGTTCGGTATGCGGGGGCGCGGAGAGGGACGCAGTGCATCACCATCAAGGCGTGATGATATTGATGAGGAGGGTCACGATGATACGGGAGAGGATAATGATCGCCAGGCCGATGGCCATATAGATGATCGTTTTCTTCGCTTGGTCCTTTTTGGCGTCATCCCCCAGGGAGATGATGAGCAGGATGCCGGCGTAAATCACCACAGCCACCGCGACGAGGGCGATGAGGTTGAGCACGGTGATGATGATGGTGATGACGATGTCCGTGAGGTTCGCCGCGGGGACACCGATGCCGCTCGCCTGTTCCACCCCTCCCCACAGCCCGCCCCCCTCGAACGTGGCGGCATCGGAAAGGGGCACCAGGGCGCGCAATCCCTGCGCCAGCCATTGCGACGTAGCCGTGAGGATGGAGTAGACGAAAGCGGACATGGGAGTTGGTGTTCTTTCCTATTATGATATCATAAAAACGGCTTTTTATCCACCAGCTCTTCCCATGCGTCCCAAGGGTCCAAAAACGCTTCTCCGACGTGCAGGAACCCCCCTGTACCTGGTCACGGATCCCTTGAACATCCGTTACCTGAGCGGGGTGGGGATGAGCGCGGGGGCGTTGCTGGTCACGCCGGAGCGGTATCTCCTCTTCACGGATGCACGGTACGGCGAGCGCGCGGGGCGGGAAGCGCGGAAGGGGATTGCCATTCGGGCGATCGATGACTTGCAACGGTACCTGCGGAAAGGCGTCGTGTGCGGCTTTGAGTCGGAACGCGTAACGGTGGGGGGCCGGGCACGCTGGGCTGCACGGCATCGCGGTGTCCGCTTCGTCCCCCGTCCGAACGTGGTGGAGCACTTCCGCAGGCAGAAGGAAGAGGATGAAGTGCGCGCGTTGCGCCGTGCGCACCGCCTCACGCGGGAGCTTCTCCGCCGCATCCCCCGCGTCCTCCGTCCCGGCGTCACTGAGCTGCAGGTGGCGCGTCAACTGGCGGTCTGGTCGTTGGAGGCGGGTGCGGAAGGCTTGTCGTTCGATCCCATCGTCGCCTTCGGGGCGCACACGAGCTCACCCCACCACGCACCCACGTCGCGGGCGTTGCGGAGAGGGGACATCGTTCAGATCGACGTGGGCGCGAAGGTGGAAGGCTACTGCGCCGATATGAGCGAGGTGTTCTTCACGGCCGCGCCGACGGACGATCAGCGGAGGGTCCATGGCGTCCTCCGGTCAGTCCAGAAGAAGGCCATGCGGGAAGCCGCCGCGGGGGTTTCGACGCACGTTCTGGACCGCCTGGTGCGTGACCGCCTGCGTACGCACGGCCTAGAGGAAGCCTTTACGCACGCACTTGGTCATGGCGTGGGGTTGGAGATCCACGAGGGCGTCACTCTTTCCCACAAGCGCCCGGAAGAGACGCTGCTCGCCGGCGAGGTGATCACCGTGGAGCCGGGGGTGTACTTTCCGGGACGGTGGGGAATGCGTGTGGAGGATATGGTGTATATTTCCTAGGTTCACATGTTCCGACCACGCGCAGCGCTGGCTCTGGGCATCCTCCTCGCCATGGGTCTCCCGGGCGCATGGAAGGCCGTGTTCCGGCCTGCAGTGCCGCACGCTTCCGCGGCCGTGTGCCTTGCGGAAGGGCGCGAAGGCAGCACGCGCTCTTGGCAGCAGCTTTCCTGTTGCGAGGGGTTGCGGGCGCTCAAGAAATCCGCGCGCGTGCAGAACGGCTGGGGGTGCAAGGTGGCGGAAGCGGACGAGGAGAAGATCGTGTGCACCAAGTGCGGCGACGGCGTGTGCGGCAGGGGCGAGACTTCCTGCAACTGCAGCAAGGACTGCCGCATCCCATGGAAATGCGGCAACGGGAGGCCGGACGGGAACGAAGCGTGTGACGACAAGAACCGCAAGGTGGGGGACGGCTGCTCGGAACGGTGCACGGTCGAGGAGGGTTGGTCGTGCCGCGGGTCGCCGAGCGAGTGCGCCGCCCGCTGCGGTGATGGCGTGGTGACCGCGAACGAACAGTGCGACGACAGCAACCGCAAGAGCCGGGACGGATGCTCCTCGCAGTGCGTTGTGGAGACCGGATGGTCGTGCGAGGGAGGGCCTTCCCGCTGTACCGCAGCAGGCGCTCTACCCGCGACCGGCATGGTGCTCTGCCTGGGGAGGGAGGACGGTGCGGTGGTGGTGCTCGACGAAGGCTGCGCGGCGTGCTCCTGCTATGGCGGCGGCGTCCGCTCTTGCACGCGGCTGCCCTGCACGCAGCAATTCGCCTTCTGAACGGGGAAACGGAGGAATGCGAGGGCTGGAATACATGTTGTATTTGTGCTACAATAAGCGGAAACATGCACATCAAGAACCGCATCATCGCCCTGGCCCTGGTTGCGGCAATACTCCCTCTTCCCGCCATCAGCGCGGGGGAGCAACCGTACCGCCAGGACTTCCTCATCACCGCGTACTACTCCCCCAAACCGGGGCAGTGTTGCTACGTGCGGGGATCGTACGAAGCGGACATCGAGCTCAACGGGCGGGGCACCAACGGAGCGAGCGGCGTTCCCGTGCATCCCGGCATGGTCGCTGCGCCCAAGGCGTATCCCTTCGGCACCCGCATCGATTTGCCGGGTTTGGGTGTGGTGACGGTGGAGGACCGCGGCGGCGCCATCACCACGCTGGAAGACGGCACGCACCGCTTGGACATTTGGGCGGGGGAAGGGGAGGAGGGCTTGGCGCGCGCATTGGCGTTCGGCTTGCAGCGCATCTCCGGCACGGTGTATCCCAAGGGGAGCAGGCAGCCTGCGGAGTCCCTTGCGCTCTCCGCGTTCACGGCGGACTGGGCGGAACTCTCACCGCTCCTGGAGGGGCGCGAGCGCCTGATGCACGTGGCGGTGAAACAGGGTGATCGGAGCGCATCCGTGCAGCTTCTGCAGGAACTGTTGCAGGCGAATGGATTCTTCGGACGTGAACCGACCGGATTCTTCGGCCCGGAGACGCAGAAGAGCCTGGCGGCATTCCTCAAGGCATTCAGCTTGGAGGAGCCCTCGGATGCCCTCTCCCCGCGCACGGCGGCTTTTCTCCTCGCCGCGGAGAACATTTCTAAGGAACAGCCGATCCCCAAGGTGCAGGCGGGGAGCCCGCCCGCGCGCATTGCGGACGTGCAGCGCCTCCTCCGCCACCTGGGGTACTACAGGGGACGCACGCACGGCAAGTACGACGGCAACCTGCGGCGGGCGATCGTCGCCTACCAGCGCGACCAGGGCGTGATCGCATCGGCGGGGGAACGGGGCGCGGGGACGGTGGGGCCAAAGACGCATGACGCGCTCGCGCGGAGCCTGTGGAAGAAAAAGGTCGCGCGCTGCGCAAAAGAAATGGTCCTTCTGGCGCGCATCGATGACCTGGTCCTTGAGCAGAACAGGTTGCCCACGGTTTTCCTCGGCAAAGGCGACAAGGGGGAACAGGTGCGCCTCCTCCAAAAGCTTCTTGCCGAGAGGGGATTGCTGCCCGCGCACCGCGCAACGGGATTCTACGGTGACGAGACGGAGAAGGCCGTGATCGCCTTCCAACTCCAAGCGGGAGTGATCAAGGATGAAAAGGACAAGGGTGCGGGGAGAGTGGGTCCCGGGACGAGGATGAAACTGCTCACGGAGATACGTTCGGAGATGTATCGATTAGTAAGGAGTGGGGGATGGGAGGTGCTTTGATTGCGTATTTCGTAGTGCGTATACTTACAGAAGGCTTCTTGAACGAAGATACGTAATTCGCAATACGTACTACGCAATACTCTTCCCATCTATCTTGCACAGACAGCAACATTGTGTTTTATGGTTCCCTTCCCAAGGTCAAGATTGCATTCGGAAGGGATGTGGGGAAAATGGAGAGGTGAAGAAAACAGCATGCTTCCTCATCGGCTCCATCCTTCTGTTCTCGTCGTCCGCCCCCGCGTTTGCCGCAACATCGGTGACGCGGCGCCAGGGCTTCCTTACGCTGTGGCAGAGCCTGCAGCGCCCCGTGGGGACCATACACGAAGATCCGTACGCGGATGTGCCGGAGGGGGCGGAAGGGGAGCGGGAAATCACCTATGCCAAGGACAGGGGATTGCTGGAGGATGAGGAGGCGTTCCATCCCGATGATCCGTTGCGCTTGCAGGATGCCCTCCTGTGGCTCTTCCGCACGCGGAGCGTGGAAGCGGAAGGGAAGGACATCGATGAGACGGCAGAGGAAGACCTTCCCGCGCTCCTCGAGCGCTATCCCATCACGTCACTTTCGGAATCCCTAGTCTACGTGGAGGAAGAGGAGCTCCTGGACCTCATGCGCGACCTTGATGGGATGCTGCGCGACGAAATCCACGAGGTAAGCCTGTACTCGGAGAAGTTCCACGGGAAGGGCACGGCCTTCGGCGAGACGTTCGACATGAACGCGTTCACGGCGGCGCACCGCACGTTCCCCCACAACACGCTCGTGAAGGTGACGAACGCGGACAACGGCAAGAGCGTGCTCGTGCGCATCAACGACCGCGGGCCGTACGTGAAAGGCCGCGACATGGATTTGAGCCTCGCCGCGTTCCTCCAACTTGCGCCGCGCTCGGCGGGCGTGCTGCGCAACGTCACATTCCAGCGCCTGGGCGACGCAAACTTGGTCGGCCCGTGCCAGAACGAGCCGCGCTACCAGAGCCGCATCACGCGGAATGCGCGCCTCCTCCCCGGCATTCCCCACTTCTTCAAGCTCGGTTCCTCCCTCACGCTGCGGGGGAGCGATGCGTTCGTCCTGCGCCACATCGGCTATCCCGACGGCAACGGCACGGACATGCAGGAGTGGGTACTCGCCGGCGAAACCTACACCTTTTCACCCTCCGTGGAGGGGCGCTACAGCTTCTTTCTACGGGATAAGAACGGGAAGGGGAGGGAGATGGTGACGAATGTGATCAAATGCAGCGAATAAGCTGTGATTGAGGCTTGGGGTAGGGCTAATCAGGTAAGTGACAAATAACAGACAAAGTGGTATAATTATAAGTAATACCAATATCCTATGCCTGTTCCTACAAACGAAATACCAAAAGAAAATCTGGAAGCTACCGCAGATTCATTGAGTGAGCTCCTTACGCAACCGGGAGGAGCACAGAATCTGGAGCAGCTGAGGGCGCAAGTGGAAGCGCTTGCGGCGCAGACGAACGTGGCGGAACGCGGGAAGATCTTTTCCAGTATCCAACGTCATCTCACCACGGAACAATTTGAGGATCGGGAGCGGGAGCTGGTGAACCGCAACCTGCAGGAACTCCAGAAACGCATGGGGGACGGGAGCGAAGCGGGAAAGATGGTGGAGTCCCTGCGCAAGACCATGACGGAGCCGGAAAAGGTCATCATTCCGGATGAGGTTACGGAACCGTCGCCGTCGGACAGGAAGAGCCTGCCCACAGGAGTCCCCGTCGCCGTACCGGCGAATGTGCAACCTTCAGCGCCAGAAACATCCAAGCTGCGGAAGTACTTCCCGAAAACATGGGACGTGCGCGAGTGGACGCCAGAGCAGATCGCGGTAACGTCCACTCTCACGTTGGGAGGCATCGGACTTCTGTACTTGGCGAGGCGTTGGTGGAAGGGGAGGAAAGAAAAGAGTGACGGAGGTGCGGAACAGCCGAGGAGGGGCGGAATACTGTCGTGGCTCAAGTGGATTCCCATTCTCGGCCTTGCGGGATTCGGCCTCTACAAAGGACATCAGTACCTCAAGGGCAATCTCGATTGGTACAGGCAAAGGATGGAAGGACTGGAACAGAAGATATCCGGATGGAAGAAGCCCGCGGAAACTGCAGCGGGAGTCGCGGTGACGGCGGGAGGAGTGGGGGCCGGTGCTGCAACCGAAGCGGGGGAAATCGCTCTCGGTGCCGGTGAAGTGGCATTGGATGCCGCCGCCGTTGTGAACGACAGTGCACGCGTGATCCTCGAAAGTTTCCGTGGAGGTGACGTTGGAGCTGCGCTTGAAGCCTTGAAGAAGAGCGGAGGCTCATTCATCGAATCCGGGGGAAAGTTCTTCGTATGGTGGGGGAAGGAACTCATCCGCCTTCCCTATGAGTACGGTTCGCAGTGGACCACGTTCCTCACGCAGGGCGGCAACCAGTATGAACTCGGCACCGTGATCGGTGAATTGGGGATCATGTATGTGTTCAATACCGCGGTACTCAAGGCACTCCTTACGGGACAGGTCAGGATTCCCAACTGGGGAACGGCCGGCCGCGTGATCGGAGCGCCGTTGTACCTTATCAAAGACGGTTACCAAACGGTGCATATCCTCACACGCGACAGGGCGGCCTTGAAAGTGAAACTGGGGGGGATCTTGGGCAGGCGTTTCTTCCTGGAACGCATCGCCGTGAAGCATGCGAAGGAGTTCGCCGCGAGCGGTTCGTTGGACGATCTGGAACTGGCCGTCCGGCAATGGATGCGATTCGATAATGAGATCGCCATAGCAGAGCAGCGTATGGGAAGGGGATTGGGCATGCACTTCGACGAAAATTCCGTCCGTTCGCTCCGTGTGAAACAGGGGAAGGTTGCCAGTGCCATTCACGAAGCCCTGAAGGGGTACCAATTGCCTCCCGATGCACCGGAATGGGTGGAAAACCTGTGGAAAGCGCGGGACGCGTCTTCCGCGGGTTTTGAGAAAGTATTGGAGAATCCGGGATCGGATCTGCGGCAAGCGGTATCCAGTGCCGACGTTGATGTTCACGTGAACGCCGAAACGCCCCGTCCATCCAGCGAAAGCGCGGTCGAAAAGCCCGCTTCGAGCGAACCACCCAAGAACAACACCCGCCCGTCATCCGTGGACGAGGGGGGGCCGGTGCGCAAGTTGGCGCCTGAGGTTGAGACGAAACCCGGTCTGCGCCTCTATGACCCCGAAGGGAAACTGGGACAAGGAGCGAGTGCTGCGGTGGCGAGTACGGAGGCGGCAAATGCCATTGATCCCCGCGTGGAGAGGCAGCTGCAGGCGTTCAAGGGGAATAAGAATATTGCCGACGCTCTTGCCATGGCAGGGGAGAACGCATCGGAGGTAGAGCGTCTCCTCTTCAATGAATTGCGTGCGCTCGATGCGCCCACGCTCCAGATGATCAACGAGAGCGGTAAGGCGAAGAAGCTTCTCGCGGGCGCGGTAGCCACGGGGAAACCTGCGGAAATGGCGCGCATCGTCTCCGCCGCCCGCAGAGCAACGGCGCTTCGCGTCGGATGGAACGGCATCGGCGCCGCCGGTGACTTGTTCGGCTTGTACATTGCGTACTGCGACATTATGGCAAACAGGGACCGCATTGCGGAGACGGAGAATGCCGCTCTCAAGGAGATCTACGGCAAAGCGTACTACCTCTATGCGGGAGAAGGCGCCGCAAGCGCCACGGGTCTCATCGTCGGCGGTATTGCCATCTATCAGGCGTGGACGGCGGGAGGGAGCCTCATTGTGGCGCTCGGTGCTCCGGCGGGCATGGTCATGCTTCCCATCGCAGCCGCCGCCATGGGTGCGCGTTACACATACAAGAAGTTGGAGGAATCGAGCGAGTACCACTCCCTCACGCAGCGTGACTTGGAGAGGAAGTACAGCCCCGGCCAGATTCTCCACCACATCGGCAAGTCAACGCATCTAACCAACGTCAACTGGTCGCAGGACCTCTTCCTTTCGGAGAACATGGCGCAGACGGGAAATGAGGTGGCACGTTCCGAGGGGTACCGCGCGTACTTTGCACAGCTTGCGGCTTCCGCGGTGCCGCGCGTGACGACGTTGGACATAAATGATGACACATTGAAGGATCTGCGTGAGATGGAACGCACTTCACCGGTTCCGGCCGGCGCAAAGACAAACTTGGAGTATGAATTGGAGAACATGCAGCGGGAGCGCGTCGGCATGTACGTGAAAGCCGCGGAACGCTACATCGCCTACAAAACAAACGATTCGTTCGACCTGGTCACGCCGGAAATGCTGCGCAACGCATCGCTCTACGCAGAGATGCAATACGAGCAATGGGAACGCACCGGCCGCACGGACTTTGAATTGCCCAAGAACACGGTGTACTGGACGGAAGCGGAAACTATGATCGCCGCGCGGCTCATGGAGTCGCAGCGCCTCGTCACGCAGGACATCTGTGCACTGAGTGCCGATGGCGAGAAATTCGAGAACGAAGCCCCGGCGAAGATCCTCTATCTCATCCGTGACGATCTTGCCGCTTGTGAACGCACAGTATTGAACACGAATTACTCCAACTGGACTTCCTGGAGTGCATGGAAAGGAGAAGAAGGGATGCAGAAGATGGCGCGCGGCGTTATTGCGGAAGACCTGTGGAACGTCATCCATAGTGTAGCGGCGCAGGTGCGCGGTGGACGGAAACTGCAGGATGCAGATGTGCTCATCCTTACGCAACGTTTGCGCAGCGCCCTGCAGCAGAATCCGCAAGAATGTGCGCGCAGAGGTATCGAGTCCTCCCATCCGGCTTACTTCGAGAGGGCAGGGGCGTTCTCCGCCAGGTTAAGCATGTCCGGCATGCTGGATTATCTGGATAGTTACCGTCTCTCCGCTCCCCGAACGCTAGGTGCAGACAGGGCATCTGCCCTCCCGATCACCAACTTGGAATACTACGCCAAGGGCAACACGGTAACCGTGGATCTCCCCGAGGGGGTGACGAAGGGATACGTCTCCATCACGGAACCGTACGTCATGCGCCCGTCACGGGCGGGTGTGGAGCCGGTGCAAATGAAGGAACCGGGTGCGTACGAATTCGCTGCGGGTGAGTACCAGTTCTGGAAAGGCACGAAGCAGGAAGGGAACCCCGGCATCGTGCTCATCGTCCGGGAAACCGGCCGTTCTTGAGCCCGAATGGATGACACTCCCACAGCCTGAATCCTTGGCGTTTAGGCCCCCTTTTCGGCTACCGCAACCCGCGTTTTTGTGCTATAATTACTGGAATATAGCTTAATCTCATATTCACTCAATGATCGGGTTTCTGCGCATCTTCTTCTGGCCGATCCTCTGGGTCCTCGTCTGGATCGCGGGGTACGCGGGGCTGGGCGTGGATTTGCTGAAGGTGGCGGCGGCGTGGTGGGTGCATGATCCCGTGGAGAACACGCTCATCATCCTCACGGCCTACATGCTGTGGCGGTGGCTGAAGTACACCGTGCGGTTCACCTACGCGTTGTGGATGGGCAAGCGCCTCGTTTCCATGAAGGTGATGCTGCCGCGCACCGAGAGCAAGATCGACCAGGAGAAGCGCACCGAAAAGGATTTCAAGGAGAAGGTGGCCATCATGGAGCAGCTCTACCGCGCACTGTGGGAGGTGAAGAGCCTCACGTTCTGGCAGCACATGCACTTCTGGATCTTCCGGTACGCCACCATCAGCTTCGAGCTCTACGTGGAGCACGGGGAACTGACGTTCTACGTCCTCATGCAGCCGAGCCTTGCCTCCATCGTGGAGAAGCAGATCACAGCGTTCTACTCGGACGCGGAGGTCACCATGCAGAAGACGCCGGAAATGAAGCGCAAGGGGTTCAAGACCGTGGGGTACAACATGATCACCAAGAAGAAGTTCTTCTTCCCCATCCGTTTCTACGACGAGATGCAGGATGACCCCCTCAACGACGTGAGCAACGTGCTGAGTAAGCTGGAGGAGGATGAGATGGCCGCCTTGCAGGTGATCATCCAACCGGTGTTCTCGGATGGGTGGGCGAAAAAGACCAAGAACTACGCCAGCCTCAAGTTCAAGGGCAAGGAGGACCGCTGGGTGGCGCGCATCCCCCTCCTCACCACGTTCATCAACGTTGTGGGCGGCGTGGCCACGGGCACGGAGGGCAGCACCTTTGCGCCGGGGGCGACGCAGGGCGACAGCTTCGTCCGCATGATCCAGCCGGAGGAGGAGCTCTACAAGCGCATGGGGCAGAAGGCGGGGATGAGCGGTTTTCACACCACGGTGCGCATCCTGGCGTCCGCCAAGACGTGGCGCCGCAGCCTGGACATCACCAACAACATGCAAGTGGCGTTCAACATCTTCAAGGACGTCTACGGAAACTGGTTCATGAACCGTCGCATGTTCGTGGACTTCTTCCCGCTGTTCATGAATGCGCCCCTCATCCAGTGGTTGTGGTCGAAGCGCATCAATGGCTACTGGCACCGGCGGGACCTGTTCGTGGAGAAGGAGCTTGCCGGCCTCTTTCACTTCCCGGACAGCCGCTACAACAAGATCCCCGTTATCCAGTGGATCACGTACAAGGTCTTGCCGCCCCCACCCAACGCCCCCAAGGACGGCATCCTGCTGGGCCTCAACCGCCACCGCGCTGTGGAGACGCCCATTCGCTTCCTGGACGGCGACCGCACGCGGCACCAGTACATCATCGGGAAGTCCGGCTGCGGCAAATCCTCCATGATCAGCTTCCAGGCGCGGCAGGACGTGGCGCGCAATTCCGGGTTGTGCGTGGTGGACCCGCATGGGGACCTCATCGAGGACGTTCTTGCCCACGTGCCCAAGGAGCGCGCGAAGGACGTGGTGGTCTTTGACCCCGCGGACACCGAGCGGCCCATGGGGCTCAACCTCCTCGAGGCGACCACCGACCAGGAGAAGGACCGCGCTTCCCTGGACGCCATGGAGATCTTCATCAAGCTCTTCGGCAACGAGATCTTCGGGCCGCGCATCCAGCACTACTTCCGCAACGGCTGCCTGACGCTCATGGACGACGAGGAGGAAGGTGCCACGCTCATCGACGTCCCGCGCCTGTTCGTGGATGACGAGTTCCAGCGGTACAAGGTGAGCAAGTGCAAGAACGTGGTGGTCCGCTCCTTCTGGGAGCACGAGATCGCCAAGACGGGGGCGCGCGAAAAGGAGGAGATGATCCCGTACTTCAGCGCAAAGTTCGGCCCCTTCGTCACCAACACCACGATGCGCAACATCATCGGGCAGCCGAAGAGCGCCTTCAACATCCGCCAGATCATGGACGAGGGGAAGATCCTGCTCGTCAACCTCTCCAAGGGGAAGATCGGGGACATCAACGCGCAGCTCCTCGGCCTCATCTTCGTGAACAAGGTGAACATGGCCGCACTCTCCCGCGCCGACGTGCCGCGCGAGGAACGCACGCGCTTCTACCTGTACGTCGACGAGTTCCAGAACTTCGTCACCGACGCGTTCGCCACCATCCTCTCCGAGGCGCGCAAGTACGAGCTCGCCCTCATCATGGCGCACCAGTACATCGGACAGCTGGTGGGCAAGACCGCGGAGTACGAACAGGCTTCCACCAAGATGCGCGACGCCGTGTTCGGCAACGTGGGCACCATCATGAGCTTCAAGATCGGCGCGGAGGACGCGGAGTACATGGCCAAGGAAATGGCGCCCGTCCTCAGCGAGCAGGACGTGATCGGCATCCCCAACTTCCACTGCTACGTGAAGCTGAACATCAACAACACCACGTCGCGTCCCTTTTCCATGGCCACCATCTGGGACGAGAGCCAGCGTAACGACAAGCTGGCGGTGCTCATCAAGGAGTACAGCCGCATGAAGTTCGGCCGCAAGAAGGTGTTCGTCAATCAGGAAATTGAAGACAGGATTGGCATTTCCCACGCGTGAAGCTGATGCAAAAAGACCTCAAATCTGCTATAATTCCTTGATACACACACCCACTATGATCCGCCTCGTCGATACGCCACAGGCCGCTGCACCCGATATCGTCAGTCGCTTCCTCTCCGTCTCGCAACGATTGCAGAGCCGTGAACCGGAAGTGCGGCGTTTGGCGGAGCAGGAGAGGCGGGCATTGATTGGGGAAATGACCGGTGCGAATGGGGATGAAGTCCAGAGAAACCTTGATCAGCAGCAAGTCTTCGACCATCTCCATTGGCGTACCTGTGCGTCGCGGAATGGGATCGTTCGTCTCGGCGACGCGTTGAACGAAGCGCTTGCCATGACCCCTGAACCTATGGGCAAAACAGCGGCGAGCATGGGTGAGGCAACCGGACGTGTGCTTGGGGGAACCATCGGGGGCATTGGCAAGGGGATAGTGATGGGGATAGTCCGCGTGTTCAAGCCGAAGAAGTAGGAGCAAGGTTCGTCTTGTACATGCTGCTGTCTTTGCTACAGTTTCTTCCTTTATGAAACTTCTCATTGCGAAAGACGACGAGGGTGTGCGCAGCGTAGAAAGTATTGCTCAGGATGCGGGAATTCAACCGGCAGACATTACGGTGGCACGCACCGCAGAGGCTGCGCTTGACGCATTGGCTGTCGCCGTTCCCGATATGGCCATCGTGGATCCGCACCTCACGGAACGTATGGATCTTGAGGACGGCATCGCATTGATCGGGGCGATAACACAGCGCAACCATGAGTGCATTGTGATTTGTTTGACCGGTAGCGGGTCGATCACGCTGGGTTGTAGGGCAATACAACGAGGAGCGAGGGATTACATTGATTGTGATCTCCCTCATGTCAATTGGTGTTCGTATTTGAGGCAGAAGGTGGAGTTATGGCGTGGAGTACTCAGGGCAGAGAGGGATGAAGGCAATACCGTTCAATGATGTTTCTTTCATCAAGGGGATGCAAACGTGCACGATCGTCGGTCCCTTTCCCAAATACGAGAAATATTTCCCTACGCTCCCCGATCCTCTATGATATCTCCATGGTCTCCTTCTCCCAAGCGCGCGACATGTTCCGCCTCCAGCGCGAGGCGAAGAAAGTGAAGAAAGAGCTGAAGAATATCCACGTGGAAGCCGAGGCGCAGGGTGTGAAAGTCACGGTCACCGCGGAGATGGAAGTGGTAAGCATCGAGATAGCGCCGGAGGTTCCCCGCGAGAAGATTCCAGCCCTCATCACCGATGCCCTCAACCGCGCCATGAAGAAGGCGCAGGTGGTGAGCGCCGAGAAGATGCAGGGGATCATGGGAGAGATGGGTATGCCTACCGGACAATGAGTAATGCAGAATGGGAAATGAGAAATGCAAAATGCCGCCAAAGAGATTGTATGGGACCGTCATTTCCAATTTTGCATTTCCCATTTATCATTCCATTATGAAGAAGCTCAAGAGTCTGATTATGCTGGCCCTCCTCGTGTTCGCGGGGACCCTGTTCTGGTACTACCGGTCCCTTCGTCCCGTCGACGCCGGCGATGCCGTACGGCAGATGGTGGACATCCCTCAGGGTTCCTCAGTGACAGCCATTGCGGACATCCTCAAACAGAAGGGCGTCATCCGCTCGCCACTCGCGTTCCGGCTCTCCGCCAAGTTCCGGGGCGTACAGGCGCAGATGAAGGCGGGGACCTTCGTGTTGCGCAAGTCACAGAGCACGTCAGACGTCATCGGCATCCTTACGCGGGGGCACGGGGAGGAGGCGTCGGTGACCATTCCCGAAGGCTTTTCGGTGCAGGACATTGATACGCTTCTGGCGGTGCAGGGGATTACCGCGAATGGGGAAATCACCTCCTGCGCCCAGACGTGCGATTTCTCCACCTACGCGTTCCTCCCGTCCGGAACGGGCCAATTGGATCGGGGTGGCAAGCTGGAAGGCTACCTCTTCCCCGATACGTATTTCATCGTGAAGGATGAGTTTGTGCCCAAGTTCTTCCTGGAGCGTCAGCTCAATACGTTCCGTAAGCGCGTGGTGGAAGGCTTGGCGGAAGACCTGCGCACTTCCAAGCGATCTCTCCATGAGATCATCACCATGGCGTCGCTCGTCGAAGAAGAAACGCGCACGGAGGAGGAACGGCCGGTGGTGGCGGGCATCCTGTGGAAGCGTTTTGACGAGGGGATGGGCTTGGGTGTGGATGCCGCCGTGCGCTACGCCGTCAACAAACCGCGAGATGCCATCACCAAGGACGACCTGGAAGTGGATTCACCCTACAACCTGCGGAAAGTGCGGGGATTGCCGCCGGGTCCCATTGCCAACCCCTCCCTCTCCAGCATCAAAGCCGCGCTCCATCCAAAGGAGACGGCGTACTGGTACTACCTCCACGACGGGAACGGCACCATCCACTATGCCGTCACGAACGATGAACATAATGCGAACAGGGCGCGGTACCTGCAGTGATAACTGCTCCATTTCCTTGTCCGGTCCCCCGCGGTCTTTTATGCTGTCTCAATGGTGTTCATTCACACCAACGGGAAAAAAGTGACTGCTACGGTAAGGAGAAAGTGATGTGTAAGGACCAGTTTGAGACGGATGAAGGGGAGGCCGTTCGAGCAGAGATGTTTGCATGCTTGAAGGCAGCGGGGTTGGATGAAAGCCTGCAGTACGTCATCATCCGCACGCCGCAGAATCAGGTGAGAAGTTGGATCGATTGGGGTCGTACTTTGATGCGGCCTGCCGTACCGCCTCTCCTGCGTGCAACACGGCATATTGAACAGGAGGAACGACAAGTGGATGATCAGTTGTTCATCGTGTTACTGGATGCGGGATTGGATATCACCTTTGCACAGACGATTGTCAAGACACCGCAAAGAATACTCGTTCAGTGGCTGCAATTTGCGGTGAAACAATGGTGGTAAGCCGTCGTGCGGCTGTTCCCGATAAACCTGCTTGAGGCGCGGTCTCAAGCCCCTACGTCCAGTCTCCGGGCTGGACGTATTTGCACTGAGCGCCAGCCGTAGCGGAAAAGACCGATTTATGGTATACTGGATCGATGGGTGCACCGCATGAGATTCCTACGGGTGTATCTCCTGCGCAAGCGGGTCGGTCGCCTGGTATGCTTGTCCTTGAACGCCGCGCGCCTCATCATGCCTTCCCGTAATCACCTCCGCCGTATGCCCCACGAACACAAACTCAAGATCGGCGTCATGGGTTCCGCAAGCGGTCCCCATAGTTTGGATCCCGCCGCGCGCGAAAAGGCGCGGACGCTGGGGCGGGAGATCGGGCGGCGCGGGTATATCTTCATCAACGGCGCCTGCCCCGGCCTCCCCAACGACGCCCTCCTGGGCGCGCAGGAAGAGGGCGGTATGACGCTGGGCATTTCCCCCGCGTTCTCAGAACACCAGCACATCAACGAGTACCAAAGCCCTCACTCGCACGACATGATCATCTACACGGGGATGGGGTTCATGGAGCGTGACGTCATCAACATCCGCTCCACCGACGCCATCGTCATCATCGGCGGAGGCATCGGCACGCTCAACGAGTTCACCATCGCGTACGATGAAGGGCGGCCCATCGGCGTCCTCACCGGAACCGGCGGTATCAGCGATTCCATCGAGCATATCGTGGTGGAGCTCAGCGCGCGCGAGATGCCCTCGAACCTTGTGATGGACGACGATCCCGTGAGGCTCATGGACAAGCTGGAAGTGGCCATCAAGTCTTTCCCGCTGCCCATGTTGGAGGACAATCGGGTGCGGAAATTCGGGGAGGGGAGGGGTTAGGGGGTAGGGAGTAGGTAGTAGGTAATAGGATTTCGGTATGTGCTTGTGTTGGTTCTCCAACCTACCACCTACCCCCTATAACCTACTCCCTGTCATGATTCCCTTTGGTCACCCAACGTATCGGCGAGCCGGCGAAGTCGAACGTTTCGCGCAGCCGGTTCTCCAAGTAGCGCAGCTGGCTCACCTTCACTTCCTTGGGGTTGCGAACGAAGAGGACGAACGTGGGGGGGATGTCTTTGGCTTGTGTGATGTGCTTCGCCGTCCCCACGGCGCCCACCGGTTTCCCGTACGTGTGGTCCCCGAGCCAGTTCTGGAGCTCCTTGGTGGGGAGGCGCCGCAACCGGTTGCGGTGCGCCATTTGGATGAGGTTGAAGAGCTTGGGGAGGTTTTCCCGCGTCTCCGCCGAAGAAGAGAGGACGGGCGCGTACTTGCAGAACCGGAACTCATAGGCGATCTCTTCCTGCTTCGCCTTCCGTTCCTCCCCCTTGAGGAGGTCGATCTTGTTCAGGAGGATGATGAGACCCTTCCCTTCCTCCACCGCCAGCCCGGCGATGGACTTGTCCTGCCGGGAGACGGGCCCTGAGGCATCCAGCACCACTACGGCGATATCCGCGTCCTCAATCGCCTGGATTGTCCGCAGCACCGCAAAGCCCTCGATGCCCCGCTCGCTCTTGGCGTGGCGCTTGAGCCCCGCCGTATCCACGAACAGGTATTGGCTGCCTTCGCTGGTAATGACGGTGTCCGTGGTGTCCCGCGTGGTTCCCGGAATATCGGAGACGAGGCGCGGGGATTCCTCCCGCTGCGTATCACTCATGAGCGCATTGATGAGCGAGCTCTTCCCCACGTTGGGTTTTCCCACGATGGCGATGCGCGGGACCGTCGCGGAGGGCGCCTCCGGCGCCTCCTCCGCCTTCCGGAAATGCATCCTCTTCAAGTGGCGCGCGATGGCTTTACGGATGTCCTGCGTACCCACGTTGCTAATGGCGCTGACGGGGAAAACCTCGTCACCAATGCCGAGTTCCAGGAACAAACGTTCCGCCTCTTCCGCGAGCTCGGGATTGTCGCACTTGTTGAGGACCAGGAGCACGGGCACGTGCCTCTTGGCTTTCCTTCGCAGCAGCTGCGCGATTTCCCGGTCGCTCCGCGTGATCTCCTCCCTCCCGTTGGCGGTGAAGAGGATGAGGTCAGCGTGCCGCAGCGCGATGAGGGATTGCTCGTGCACGTCCTCCTCGAAGTCCTTGTCCGTTGTGCCGCCTCCCATGCCACCCGTGTCCAGGAGCAGGTAATCCGCTCCGTCACCTTCCACTTTGCTCGCGATGTGGTCCCGCGTGGTGCCCGGCACCTCGCTCACGATCGCCACGCGCTTGCGCACGAGACTGTTGAAGAGCGTGGACTTGCCGGTATTCGGCCTGCCGATGATGGCGACGACGGGTAATTTGGCCATGGGGAGAGTGTAACAGCCTTATCGACTGTTCCGCAGCCCTTCTTCCCAATGTCTTTGCACGATCCGGAGCGGGAATCCCGCTCGTTCTGTTCATCGTAAACGGTACAAGAACGTACTATTCAGTGCGTTCTTTTGGGGGACGACATCCATTCCGGGGACGGCATCGCTTCGGGATCCTCAAATTCATCCTCAATGCGCAGGGAGAAAAACGGCGTACGTCCTTCCCTTGTCACAGATTGTGGTAATGCTTGCGGTGTGGAGAGAACGGCCTGCACAGCCTTCCTGGCAATTTCACTGTTGGCAGTACCGTCGTTCACCACGGGGGGCACATGCTCAACCGAAGCCGTTGGAAATTCCACTGATCTCATGAACCTACCATGCATCATGGCAACGGAAGAGACAAGAGACTAAGGGAGGAGAGTGGAATTCATGGCTTCACGATGCGGATAATCAGTCGTTCCTGGAGGCGTTGGGACAAACAAAGCCGAGCGCCCGCGCGGGGAAGTGCCGGTTCGCAGGTCTCCGGAGTGATTGGCGATGCAGCCGTAGCACAGATCCGCTATGATTTTCCCATACTTCGATACCTCAGTTGAAATGCCCAATCCCTACAACCCCGCAGAAGCCGAAGCCAAATGGCGCAAGCGCTGGGAGGAGGAAGGCGCCTACAACGTCAACCTCAAGAAGGCGAAGAAGCCGTACTACGGTCTGGTGATGTTTCCGTACCCGAGCGGCGATAAATTGCACGTGGGGCATTGGTACAACTACGCGCCGGCGGACAGCTATTTCCGCTACCAGAGGATGCTTGGGAACGATGTGTTCACGCCCATGGGGTTCGATGCCTTCGGGCTACCCGCGGAGAACTACGCCATCAAAACCGGCGTCCATCCCGACGAATCCATCACCAAGAACGTGGCGACCATGGTGGAGCAGCTCAAGCGTTTAGGCTGCATGTACGACTGGGGGAAGATGGTCAACACCTCTAAGCCCGAGTACTACAAGTGGACGCAGTGGCTCTTCCTGCAGATGTTCCAGAACAACCTCGCCTATAAGAAGGAGGCGCTCGTCAACTGGTGCCCCAAGGACGTGACGGTGTTGGCGAACGAGCAGGTGAAGGAAGGGAAGTGCGACCGGTGCGGCACGGAGGTGATCCAGAAACCGCTCGCGCAGTGGTTCTGGAAGATCACGCAGTATGCGGACCGGCTGTTGGACGGGCTGGAGAAGCTGGAATGGCCGGAGAAGACGAAGTTGATGCAGAAGAACTGGATCGGACGGAGCGAAGGGGCAGAAGTAGAATTCGGGATAAAAGGTCGAAGCGAAACGATTACGGTTTTTACGACGCGTCCCGATACTCTCTTTGGAGTCACATATATGGTCCTTGCCCCAGAGCATCCGCTGGTTGATGTCATTACCATTCAAGAACGAAGAATTGCGATTCAGAAATATATCCATGAGACAAGAAAGAAGACCGATCTTCAGCGTTCAGCTGACATCACTAAGACCGGGGAATTCACTGGCGCTTATGCAATTAATCCAGTGAATGGAGAAGAGGTTCAAATTTGGGTAGCGGATTACGTTCTTATGCATTACGGAACGGGTTCAGTGATGGCTGTTCCGGCACATGATGAGAGGGATTTTGACTTTGCTTCCTACCATCAGCTTCCCATCAAATGCATTATTGATCCTGATATGGGTGTGGTGAATTTTTCGTTTTACGTTCATCCGAAATACGCAGTAATCGTTCCAAAAGGTAACAGTACTGAGGAAGTGCAGCATCAATGGGATCAGGATTGTCGTAATCATGTCTTGTCAAATCAGAAGTGTTGGACTGGACCAGGAAGAATGATTGATTCAGGTTTGTTAACGGGGCTTTCAAACGAAGAGGCTAAAAGAAAGATTGTGGAATGGCTTGAGGAACAAGGTAAAGGAAGAAAGCAGATTCAGTACCGTCTCAAGGACTGGCTCGTCAGTCGCCAGCGGTACTGGGGCGCCCCCATCCCCATCGTGTACGATCCGGAGGGAAAACCGCATCCCGTACCCGAAAAACACCTGCCGTGGCTCCTCCCGACGGACGTGGAATTCAAGCCTACGGGGAAATCCCCCCTCACCGATTCCAAGGAATTCATCGAACGGACCGAGAAGCTCTTCGGCAAGGGGTGGACGCCGGAGTTCGACACCATGGACACCTTCGTCTGTTCCAGCTTCTACTATCTGCGGTACCTGATGGAAGGTGATCGGAAGAAGTTCGTCGACAAGAAATTGGAGGGGATGTGGATGCCGGTCTCCATGTACATCGGCGGGCCGGAGCATGCCACCATGCACCTCATCTACGCGCGCTTTGTGATGATGGCGCTGCACGATTTCGGCATGGTGACGCATGAAGAGCCTTTCCGCCGCTTGGTGCACCAAGGCCTCATCACCAACCAGGGCGCCAAGATGAGCAAGAGCAAGGGGAACGTGGTGAGCCCCGACGGTTTCGTGGACCGCCACGGCGCGGACGTCTTCCGCATGTATTTGATGTTCATGGGGCCGTTTACCGACGGGGGCGACTGGAGCGACAGCGGCATCAAGGGCATCGACCGCTTCGTGCAGCGCGCCTGGACGATCTTCACGGAGAAATCGGGAAACGACGCCACGGAGAGCGCCGCATTCCAGAGCCTCCTCCATAAGACCATCAAGCGCGTCACCGATTCCGTTTCCACATTCCACTTCAATACGGCCATCAGTGCGCTCATGGAGTTCCTCAACGCCGCGGAGGCGGCGGGGCAAGTCTCCACGGAAACGGCCATGACGTTCGCGCGGCTCATCGCGCCGCTCGCGCCCCACTTGGCCGAGGAGTTGTGGGAAACGCTGGGCGGCCCCCACTCCGCCAAGGCTTCGCGGGGCAAGAAGGGATTCGTCATCGACCAGGACTGGCCTTCGTTCGATCCCGCCCAGCTCGTCTCCGACACCATGACCATCGTGGTACAAGTGAAC